>NYZE01000010.1 GCA_002685965.1 Planctomycetota bacterium
ATTCTCGTCATGTCCTTTGATCTGTCCGACGCTTGCCGCCGGATTGACTGATCTGCCTGTCTGCCTGTCTGCCTGTCTGCCTGGGAAGGGGTAGCGCTACCTGGTCGATAGCCTCTGCAGCGCCGGGACCGGCGAGTCGGGCCCGACTGGCAAGACGTATTCCGGATCATCGTCCGGCACGATTCCTTGTTCCCTGAGGTCGTCCCACGCAAACGACTGCGGGTTGCCGTCACCATAAATAACGTTCGTCGCCTTGGTCTGGTGGTTGAAGCCGCCCACGTTGTTGTCGGCGAAGAGCACCTGCTTGCCGCTGCTGATCTGCTTCTTGTACTTGGACGCGATCGCGTAGTAGTCGGTGTTCTCCGAGCTGAAGTCGTCCTTGGTCCGCCACAGATCATCGATCGAGACGTCCTCCGGCGCAGTCTGGCTCGCGCCCGCGTTCTTGGAACGGTTCTCGGGGCAGAAACACAGGTCGCGGCGCTTTTCGGTCTTCTCGCCGTTGTTCCAGATACGCCAGATGAGCTCGCTACCGCCGCCCTTCGGGAACCTGTTCTGGTGCCCGACCTTGTAGGCCTGCATCTCCTCGAACAGCGACTTGAGGTTGGCCTGGCAGGTGAACTGGTTTGCCGCAGCCTGGCCGGTGCCAATCGCGCCCAGGAGTACGACAAACAGCATGCTCAGGATGCCAATGACGACGAGCAACTCGATGAGGGTAAATCCGTGGTTGCGCTGCATGTGGACCGGTTTGACTGGCTCCTTTTAGGGGCGGTACGAGGGCCCGTTCCATCGTAGCCCTCTCGGGTGGAAATGGGCAACTCTCGTGCCTTAGAGGACCCCGTTCTTGCACTGCCAGGGTAGCCGGCGCAGACGCTTGCAGGTCCCCCCCCAACTAGCCGCCTGAACCGCCATGTGATAAGAAATAGGCTGCTGCTAAATGCAGCTCCCCGTTGTTTCTCTCACCTCAATGGAGCGATCCATGTTGAACCGCATTCTCCTCGCTGCTGCCGTCTTGGCAGCACCTGCTGTCGCCCAAGCCGTCCGCACCGTGCCCGTAGGCTTCGAAAAGAAGTGGGGCGGCGTCCCCTTCTACCACTGGGCCTCCGCGGCCGGCCGCACGATGCAGGTCGTCGACAACTCAAACACCACGCCGTTTGCCGCCATCAAGCAACTCTCCTTCCGTCGCCACAACGCTGTCTCCAGCGGAACCCCAGGCACCGCTGACGTCGAGGTGACGATGTCGCAGGCGAACTGGGGCATGCTCGATACCAGGTTCGCCGAGCAAGAGAAGGCGACGAACGCCAAGGTCGTTTGCAAGATGAAGCAGATCAATCTCCCGGACTGGACCGCCATGCCGAAGGATATGAGTTTCGACTTCCCCATCAAGTTTGACGCCCCCTGGGTCTACCTCGGCAGAGGTCTGCCGGGGACCGAGGCCTTGGTTTGGACGGTTCGCTACAAGAACTCTACGGCCGGCACCCACGTGCTCGACAGGGCCTTCGGCGCGTACAAGTACACAGCCGGCACCGTCATCGGTAGCGGCTGTAGCGGCTACTCACACTATCTTCGCTTCTGGAACACTGGTCCCCACAGCGCGAACGACGGGATGCACATGGAGGTCGCCGGCGCTAGCGGCCCGAAGTCATCGCCAACCCTGATGTTCTTCGACCTGAAGGACGCCCAGATGACCGTCCCGGGGCTTTGTAGCACCTTGCACGCCTTGCCTGTGGTCGTCTTCCCGGTCGGTGGCACGGACGCCATGGGCGTCCTGTCGCACCGCTACCTTCAGCTACCGTACATCCAGGGCATCGAGGGCTGGACCATCTTCACGCAGCTGCTTTCCCTCGACACCACGCAGACAGGTCTGCCGTTCTCGGTTTCGAATGCGAACACCCTGACGATTCCAGCCAACGCCAGCGTCAAGGGCGACTCTGCTTGCTACGCGTGGGCCCAGGGCGTTGGCGCGACGACGGCGATCGGCAACTTCTGGTTCTTCTCAGGCGCGCCGGTGACCGAACTCTCGCAGTAGAGCGCAGTTCTCTCCCGGACCCGGCGTCCCGCAACCGGGCGCTAGCACTGAGCCAGCCGACCGCTCTGGCGGCCGGCTGGCCGATCGCTCCACAAGCGCGATGTCGGGAGTCCGCCGGGCCGGACCCGGCACCTTCCCTCGCTAGTACCTGTAGTAGTCCGGCTTGAACGGCCCCTCGGCCGGGATGCCGAGGTATTCGGCCTGTTCGCGGCTCAGCTTCGACAGCCGAACGCCGAGCTTGTCCAGGTGCAGCCGCGCGACTTCCTCGTCGAGCAGCTTGGGCAGAGTGTAGACCGCAGTCGGGTAACTGCCCTGCTTGGTGAACAGCTCGATCTGCGCGAGCACCTGGTTGGTGAACGAGGCGCTCATGACGAACGACGGATGGCCCGTCGCGCAACCGAGATTCACGAGCCGGCCCTCGGCCAGGATCAGCACGCTGTGCCCGTCGGGCCAGCTATAGCGATCGACCTGCGGCTTGATCTCCTGCTTGATGATGTCCGACCGCCCCTCCAGGTAGGCGACGTCGATCTCGAGGTCGAAGTGGCCGATGTTGCAGACGATCGCCTCGTCCTTCATCGCGTCCATGTGCTCGCCGCGCACGACATCGCGACAGCCGGTCGACGTGACGAAGATGTCGCCGAGCGGCGCGGCTTCTTCCATCGCCACGACCTGGTAACCCTCCATCGCCGCCTGCAGCGCACAGATCGGGTCCACCTCCGTCACGAGGACGCGGGCGCCGAAGCCCTTCATCGACTGCGCGCAGCCCTTGCCGACATCGCCGTAGCCAGCGACAACGACGACCTTGCCGGCAACCATGATGTCGGTCGCGCGCTTGATGCCATCGGCCAGTGACTCGCGACAGCCGTAGAGGTTGTCGAACTTCGACTTCGTGCAGGAGTCGTTGACGTTGAAGGCTGGCACCTTGAGCTCGCCCTTCTCGTGCATCTGGTAGAGCCGATGCACGCCGGTCGTCGTCTCCTCGCTCAGGCCATGGATGGACTCCAGCAGGTGCGGGTAGCGACGATGCACGATCGCCGTCAGGTCACCGCCATCGTCCAGGATCATGTTGAGCGGCTCGCCGTCCTTGAAGCTAAGCGTTTGCTCGATGCACCACTCGTACTCTTCCTCCGTCTCGCCCTTCCAGGCATAGACCGGGACCCCGGTCTTGGCGATCGCCGCAGCAGCGTGGTCCTGCGTCGAGAAGATGTTGCACGAGGACCACGTCACCTCCGCGCCGAGTTCGACCAGCGTCTCGATCAGCACCGCGGTCTGGATCGTCATGTGCAAGCAACCGGCAATGCGTGCGCCCTTCAGCGGCTTCTTGACGCTGAAGCGCTCGCGCAGCGCCATGAGGCCCGGCATCTCCTTCTCGGCCAGACCGATCTCCTTGCGTCCCCAGTCCGCCAAGGACAGATCCGCGACCTTGAATGCCTGCTTCTGGCTCGTTTCGACCATGATGACTCCCTTCGAACTCCGCATTGGGCTCCAGCACCCAAGTATCACTCTATCGCGATAGAGCGATAGAGACTACCCGCCACCGGCCGGCCTAGGCCAGTTTCGGCATCCTGCCTGGCGCCCTCAGCGCCTCGACCCTGTTCCCTTCCTCCCAGGGGAAGCCGCTCCCCTCGCGCCCGAAGTGGCCATAGGCCGCGGTGCTCTGGTACAGCGGGCGAAGCAAGTCGAGGCATTCGATGATCGCCTTGGGACGGAGGTCGAAGACCTCGCGAACCAACGCTTCGAGCGAGGCGTCAGGGACACTCGAGGTGCCAAAACTATCCACACGGACCGAAGTCGGCTCGGCCACACCGATCGCGTAGGACAGCTGGACTTCGCAGCGTTCGGCGAGGTCGGCAGCGACCAGGTTCTTGGCAACCCAACGGGCAGCGTAGGCTGCCGACCGGTCGACCTTGCTCGGATCCTTGCCCGAAAAGGCGCCCCCGCCGTGCCGCCCCATGCCACCATAGGTATCGACGATGATCTTCCGCCCGGTCAGCCCGCAGTCGCCGTGCGGTCCGCCGATCACGAAGCGACCGGTCGGGTTGACCCATAAGACCGTCTCCGCATCGAGCATGCCCGATGGCAGGGTGTCTTGGATCACCGCCTTGATCTCCTCGCGGATCGTCTCGTTCGTCACTTCCGGGGCGTGCTGCGTTGAGACAACGACGGTCTGGACCCGCAGCGGTTCGCCAGCATTGCTGTATTCGACGGTCAGCTGCGACTTTGCATCGGGGCGCACCCACGCCAGGTCTCCCGAACGCCGACGCTCGTCAAGCGTCTCCAGAATCCGATGTGACCAGTGAATCGGAAACGGCATGAGCGTCTCGGTCTCACGGCAGGCGTAGCCGAACATGAGGCCCTGGTCGCCAGCCCCCTGCTCGTGACCCTCGACCTCGGGGACGCCCATCGAGATGTCCGCCGATTGCGCATGGAGGCGGACCTGGACCTCACACGAGTCGGCGTCGAAGCCGAGCGCCGGATCGGTGTAGCCAATCCTGCGGACGGTATCGCGGACCACTGCCTCGTAGTCGACTTCCGTGTTGGTCGTAATTTCACCAGCGAGCACGACCAAACCGGTTGTGCACAGAGTCTCACACGCGACGCGACTGGAAGGATCCCCTGCCAGGCATGCGTCCAGCACCGCATCCGACACCTGATCGCTGATCTTGTCCGGGTGGCCGGCGCTGACAGACTCACTGGTGAACACACGTAGTTCTTTGAGCATTCTCTTTCCCGTATCCAAGCCTGTCGCAGTGCGGGCTCACGGCCGGCGCACCACCTTCTCCCGTACATACGCCTCCATGATCGGACCCTCCAGTACGGGAGATTTAGGCCACTTGGATGATAGCGGTCCGCACTCTCGCTGCCACGGTTCTGCGGCACTGCTCCACGCGGGCGATGACACCGAGGGTTCTGCTTTGGTCAGCCGCGATCGTTGGCTATGCTCCTGCGAAAAGCGATTCACTTTCTCGAGTCGTTGTGGGGACCAACCGCCTGAAGGTCGCGTAACCACACGATTCCCAAGGGATACAGACTCGCGATGTCCCACCGTTTTCCCACCACCGCCGAGCAGGGGTTGGCCACGCCTGAGCATGCCGACTGGACGCCAGTGGTGCTGACGTTGATTGCGCTAGCGCTATTGGGTCTGTCGATCATGCTGTAGTAGCCGACTTCGGTCGAGCGAAGCCCGGAGCCTGCCGGGTAGGATCCGCCGTATGAAGCGGCTGAGTGTTGTCGTTTTGTTCATCGGCGCACTCGTTGCGGCCGCGCTTCTGGCGTGGGACTCGTTCTCCGACTCGGACTCGGGCAGCATCGACGGAGGCATTGACACTCTCACCGTCGAGACGGGCGCGGCCATGCTGCCGGACCCCGGTGCAGCCGCCGGCGGAACGCGGACCGTGGCGGCGACCGAAGGCGACGAAGCCACGAAGGAAGCGCCGTCCTACACGCGCGCTCTTTGCGGCCTCCGCGGGCGGGTGATTTGGCAGGACGGCGGGGCTGCGGTGGCAGACACCGAGGTCGTCGCCTTCGAGCTCTATCTGTCGTCGTTCAGCCCGACCATCGATGAGGTCTTCGCGCGTAAGGCACCGCCGTTCTCGATGATCCGGGCACGCTCGCGCACCAACGCGGAGGGATGCTTCGAGCTGACCGGTCTACACGGCCGCGCCGTGCTTGCTCTCGGGATCGGCCTGCGCACCGACAAAGCGGCGCTGCGCATCGTCGACCGCTCGCCGATCCGCGGCCAGGTCGTGAACCTCGGTGACATTGCCCTGCTCACGCGCGGCTCGCTCACCGGCATGGTTGTCGACGGTGACGACAAGCCGGTGCAGGGCGCTCGCATCCGCGTCCTCGACCTGCCCGAGGCCATGGTCCAGTACGGCATCGCCGAATACGAGGCGGGCGGCCTCCTCCTCAACGTGGCTGGCAGCGTGGCACAGGTCATGCCAACGCCACGCTGGATTGAGGAAGCCGAGGCCTTGCTGCCCTTCCCCGTGGCAGAGTCGGATGCGGGAGGTCGCTTCCGTATCGAGGGTGTGCGGCCAGGCAGGGCGAGCGTCGTGGCCCGGCGCGCCGGCAAGGCAACCGCGCTGCGCGCCGTGCGCATTCGCAGCGGCAAACACACCGACATCGGCAAGTTCCGCTTGCGCGCTGGCAAGACTCTGCGCGGCCGCTTCGTGGACGAGGCGGGCGAGGGTGTTGCTGGCGTCCAATGCAGTGCAGGCACGATGGCGCCTATGCTCGGCATGGCCCTGATGCGCAAACCCGTCGAAGCCGCGACGGACGGGACCTTCGCAATGCACGGCTTGGCGCGCGGCGACTTGTGGCTCGCCTACCGGCGCGCGGAGGATCGGCCCTGGGAAGCAAAGGGCCCCCACGATGCAGGCGACGAAGTGCGCGTTGTCCTGCGCGCGCTCTACGGCTGCACCCTGCTGGTCCGCGATGCCACCGACCGACCCGTCGCCAACGCACAGGTGCAGATCTCGCCGATCGCGCCATGGCCGCTGCATGGGCTCCAGGCCAAGCTTGATGCGCGGCACGTCGCCGCGACCAAGGAGCCCGGGCGTTGGCGCCTACGGTACCTGCCGACCGGTAAGTACCAGGTGGGAGTGCGCGCACCCGGCCTCGGCGGCACGTTTCAGGACGTCGAAATCACCCCCGAGGACCGAGTCGTCGTCGTGCGCCTGCCGATCGCGCACGAGCACCGCTTCGAGGTCGTGACGGCGGCAGGTGCCGCTGTCGCCGGGGCCCGCATCTACTGGGACATCCACCTCTCCCGAGCAGACCACGAGTCCGCCAAAGCCCTCGCTCGCAATGACACCCCGCTGTTGCTCGGCAAGACCGATGCCAAGGGGGTGCTGGTCACCGACAGCCTCGAGGAGGGGGCCAGTCACTTCGTCGCTCGCCACCCGGCGCACGCACTTGCGCACTCGGGTCAGCAGAAGGCGCACAGCGGAAGGCCGGTTCGCTTCGTGATGCTGTCGAGTGGCAGAGTCGAGGGACGCATTACGGACCACGGCCAACCTCCGAAGACCAACTACACGGTGATCGCATTTCCGAAGGGCAAGTCATCGGACTTCGATGGCATGGACATGCCGCAGCTCACACGTACAGCAGCCGAGGGGAGCTTCCTTTTCCCGCATCTGGACCCGGGACGCTGGAAGCTCGTCACCGCGCCTCCGCTGGGCCGCCTCGGCTCCGTCAAGGACCTCCTCAAGCTCGACGCCAAGACGTTGTCCAGTCAGGGCGAAGTCGAGGTCGTCGTCATCGCCGATCAGACGAGCCACGCGCACATCGAGCTGGCTCCACCGACAGAAGCACGCGGCACGGCGAGTATCACGGGCACCGTGCGCGCTGGAGGCAAACCAGTCGTCGGCGTCGTCGTCCAGGCAACCCAAGACGAGACGGAACGGCGCACCATGACCGNCGCCCACGGTGCCTTCCGCCTAGGAGACCTCGTCGCCGGCAAACACAACNTCGAGGTCCTGCGTCCCGAGGGGAACTTCCCCACCATCTGGGACNACGACGTCGTCGTCGGTGAAGGCGAGCACACGGCGGTGCACATCGCACTCGCCTTTGGGACAGCCGTCCTCGAGGTCGTGGACGAGGCGGGTGCCCCAGTCGCCAGCCTTCACCTCTACCTGGTCAAGGAGGCCGCACCGCGTGCTCGGATAGAGGTGACAACGGGCGACAACGGACGGGGCAAGGCCCCTGACGTGCCGGCCGGACGCTATCGCGTGGACTCCATCACCTGGTCCAAGGGTGACCCCATCGTGTTGACCACGCACATCGACATCGATGCGGCTACCGATGGCCGAGTCCACAGGCTCCGCGCAGTGCGCTCCGTGACAGTGCGCGGCCGGATCGACCTCGATCTCGCTGGCCTAGCGGATGCGGAGCGAAAGCTGGCACAGGGTGAACCGCCAACCTGGCTGGGGTTCGCGGGTCCAGCGGCCGACGAGTGGTGCGGCGTCGAAGATTCCGCCGAGCGGCGGACCTTCGAAGTGACTGCGATGGCACCGGGGGTTTGGTCGGTTTATTGCACCGAGTTCGGCCTACCGTGGAAGGCACGGCACAAGCTCGTTGTCCCGGCCACGGACATGAACAATGCCCGGATCGTCCTCTACCCCGACCGCCCCTGGTTGCAGCGCAAGCTCGAGAAGCAAAAGGAGAAGTGACCGTGGCCAGTGTCACGCGACTGTTCGTCAGGCCCACCAAGGGGGCGCCCACCGAGGAAGCCGACCACGTCGAGGCGACGGCCGGCAAGGGGCTGGAGGGCGACCACGCTGCCGGCGGCAAGCGACAGATCACGCTGCTCGACGCGGACAGCTGGGCCGATGTCTGTACGGCCCTCGGCACCGAGATCGACCCCGCTGCCCGACGCGCCAATGTCCTCGTTGAGGGGATGCGGATGGGATCGACCATCGGCCAGGACCTCCAACTCGGTGCCTGTCGCGTCCAGGTCGTCGGCGAAACCGGGCCCTGCAGCATGCTCGAGGACGTCGCGCCGGGCCTTCGTGCCGCCGTCGAACCCGACCGTCGCGGCGGCGTCTACGGCCGCATCGTCGCAGGCGGGACGCTGTCGGTCGGTGACCCGGTGACACTCGAAGGCGCGACCGAAGAACCGGGTGTCTGAGACTCTCGTTCAACGAGTCGCCGCTGCCGGCGGCCTTGGCTTTATCGGCCTCTACTTGGTCGTGGCGGTGCTGCGCATTGGCCACCCCTTCGAGTTGGAGTGGATGGAAGGCGCCCTCGTCGATCATGCCCTGCGCATCGTCGACGGCGAATCGCTCTACGTCGCGCCAACGCTCTCCTGGATCCCCTCGCTCTATCCGCCCTTCTTCTTCTGGTGCGGAGCCGCAGCGACGCAGGTCGTGGGCGAGGGCTTCTTTGCCCTGCGACTCGTGTCGCTGCTCGCTTCCGTGGGCACGCTGTCGCTTCTATGGCACCTGGCCCGCCGTGAGACCGGCAGCCAAGCCGCCGGCATCCTGGCGGCCGGAGCGTTCGCCGCGACGTTCGCCGCGGGTGGTGCCTGGTTGGATCTGGCCCGGGTCGACTCGCTCGCCATCTTCTTGTCGCTCCTTTCGATCACCCTCCTGCGGCACGGGTATCGACGCCCGGCGATGCTCGCGGCAGGAGCGATCGCAGCAGTCGCATGCTTCACCAAGCAGACCAGCTTCCTCATCCTCACCCCGGTGTTTGGGTGGGCCCTGCTCACCAAGCCTCGTGCGGCCATCTGGGCCTCTGGCGCGGCGCTTCTCACGGGCGGCGCCAGCCTCTGCTGGCTGCAGTGGACATCGGAGGGCTGGTTCACCTACTACGCGCTCGAGTTGCCCCCCTCCCACGCCTGGGTGCCCGAGATGTGGACGGGCTTTTGGGTGAACGACGTTGTCGCCACCGTCCCCGTGCTCCTTTTGTTCGCGCTCGTCGGTGGACTGTGTCCGTTCTGGATCGCCGTGCTTGCGGGCGGGCTTGGCGCCAGTTGGTTGGCGCGCCTGCACGAAGGCGGATGGGACAACGTGTTGCTGACCGGCTACGCAGCGCTGTCGGTTCCGTTCGCCATCGGCGTGCATCGCCTCAGCAAGCGCCTCAGCAAGGCACGGCCCTTGCTGTGCGGCATTGTTCTGTGGCTCTGTCTCGGTCAGTTCGGCTGGCTGGCATACGACCCGCGCCCGCTCGTGCCCACTCACTCTGACCGGGAGGCCGGTGCCAGCGTGGTCGCCGAGTTGAGCGGCATCGACGGCGATATTCTGGTCCCCAATCACGGCTATCTACCGCGGCTAGCGGGCAAGAAGACGCACGCCCACTTCGGCTGCTACACCGACGTCATCCGCGCCAACATCCGTGAGACGGGGAGCGACCTCAAGCAGGACGCGGCTGCCGCGATGCGCCGACGGGCCTTTGCTGCCGTGGTACTGGATTCCGATCCGCTGGCGCCGGCCGTGTTCGGTCAGCTCTTTCCCGGCTTGCTGGAAAACTACGCTCCCGACCGCTTCCTCCTGCCACGCGACAGTCGCGTGCTCCAACCAGTGACCGGGGCGCCTTGCCGCCCCGTCGTCCTCTACCTGCCCAAGTAAGTCCCAAGTAAGTCCCAAGTAAGGCAGTCTCACAGCATCCATGCGCATTCTTCTCACCAACGACGACGGCATCGAGGCACCTGGGATTCTCGCGCTGTGGGACGCCCTGCAGGGACTCGGCGAGGTCTTCACGATCGCGCCGGCAACCGTGCAGTCCGCAGCAGGTCACGGAGTGACCTTTGATCAACCGCTCATGGTCGAGGAAGTCCTCATCGGCGGTCGCATGTCGGGCTGCGCCGTCGATGGACGGCCGGCCGATTGCACGAAGCTCGCGCTACAAGCGCTGTGGCCCGAACGGTTCGGCGCGGGCACGCGCCCAGACCTCACCATCTCGGGCATGAACTCAGGCGCCAACGTCGGCATCAACATCCTCTACTCGGGCACCGTCGCGGCTGCAGTCGAGTCCGCTTTCCTCGGTGTCCCGGCCATCGCCGTCAGCCTGCACCAGGGCAGCCGGCGCGACGCGCACCAAGCCGGCGCCGCTGCCTTGGCCCGCCGTATCATCGACCGCTTGCTCGAGCACCCGCTTGATCCGCACTCAGTGCTCAACGTCAACATCCCCCGCGTCACGACTCCCAACCCCGACATGCCCGCCACTCACGTCGTCAGCATGAACTCCGGCGGCAGCATGGACGGCTACGCCCGCCACGAGAACCCGCACGGGCAGGCCTGCTACCAGCTTCAAGGCGACGGCATGTCGTTCGCGCACACAGCACCCGAGTCGGATGTCGCGGCACTGGTCGCTGGACACATCACGCTGACGCCGTTGAGCTACGACATGACCGATGCTGCACGAATGCAGCAGTGGGGAGAGCGGGTGGGAGCAACGCTCGCGCCCTGACGGGCACCGGCGTTGCTCTGCCTACGCGTCCCAGCCCACGATCACCTCACCCTCAGGCACCACCTTGCCGGGGTTCATGATCGTGTTCGGATCGAGTCCGCGCTTGAGCGAACGAATCGCTTCGAGGCCGGCCGGGGAGCATTCCTGGCTCATCCAGGGCAAATGCTCCCAGCCGACCGCGTGGTGGTGCGAGAGCGTCGCGCCACCGGCGAGGAAGGCATCCTCGGCTGCCTTCTTGATCTTCAAGTACTGCGACAGACCAAGCCCTGGATCCTGCTTGCACGCGAACGTGAAGTACAGGCTCGAGCCGGTCGGATAGGTGTGACTGACGTGGCAGCCGACGAAGCCCTTCTCGGCGTGCTCGGCCATCGCGCTCTCGATAGCAGCCATGACGCTGCGGTAGAGCGGTAGCACGTTACTCCAGACCGTTGCGGTTTCGCTGACGTCGGCAATCACGTCCCGGTCCATGAGCCAGTCGCGGATGTAGGGGAAGTCGTACTTGCCCTTCTCGTGGGCGACTCCGGGAGCCGTGCCAAGACAGAAGCCTCCGTGCTTCTTGTAGATCTGGGCACAGTCCCTCTTCTGCCGCGAGAACACACGCTCGCTACCCTCGTGGCCGATGATCAGCAGACAGACCTTCTCGAAGTCGAAACGTCGCTTGAGGTAGTGACTGACCATGCGCTTGAAGAACGAATCCTTGCCACCAGCGCGAAAGGCGAACGACAGCGCCGTCCTAGCCTTGTCGTTGAGCCGCGTGATGGAAGGTGCGCAACCGGCGCGCGTGCACTCGTGCACGCCCGCGACGCCACTCTCGAAGTCCGGGAAAAGCCAGCCGTAGAGCTCACGACGTTCCGGGATCTTGTGCACGCGCATCATCGCATCGGTGATCACGCCGAGCGTACCCTCGCTGCCGATGCAGACGTGGTTCACGTCGATGCCATTGGAACATCGCGGCACCGGGCGCGTCACGATGAGCCCATTGGGACTGGCCATGCGGAGGGATACGACCATGTCCTCGATCTTGCCGTACTTGTCGCTCTGCATGCCGGCGGACCGCGTGGCGATCCAGCCCCCCAGCGTCGAGTACTCGAACGAATCGGGGAAGTGCCCGAGCGTGACGCCCTGTTGCCCGAGCTGCGTTTCCATGGCTGGCCCGTAGACGCCGGCCTGGATCGAAGCGGTGAGCGAGTGCGCATCGACCTCGAGGACACGGTTCAGCTCGCTGAGATCGACCGAGACCACCGTGCGATCACCGGTGTGACGCGCTTCGACACAACCAGCGACGTTGGAGCCACCGCCGAACGGGATCAGCACGACGCCGGTCTGGTCGGCGACCATGACCAGACGCTCGACTTCTTCGGCCGACTCGGGCCGCACAACGAGATCCGGCGCTACCTGTGCAAGGCCGCGGCGCACGCGATACAGATCGCGGAAGCTCTTGCCATAGGTGTGCTGCAGTCGATCGAGGTCATCGCGGCTCGCGTTCGGGAACTCCTTGGCGAACGTCTCGCTCACGCGTGGTTCTGGGAGTTCCACCGCGTCGAAAGCGACGGGCGGCGCCGACACCCCCTCGCTCACATCACCAAGCCACTTCTCGACAAAGGGCCAAAGGTAGGGGTGGTGTTCCATGCGGAACTCCTTGTCCTCGGCGCCCCAGCCCCACCACTTCATGGCTGCGACTCCGCGAGCCGTCGTACCGCCGCCTCGACTTCCTGCGTGAATGCCGAATAGGCCACGAAGCGGACCCGGGTGCTCTCTGCCCGCTCCGGTGGCGTCAACGTGGCACCCAGATGAACCGACACCCTCCCGGGTCGGATCAGGCTCTTACCCTTCGGCCACGCCCTGAAGCTGCCGCGCACGTAGACCGGCACCACTGGCAGGCCCAACTCGACACCGAGGATCCCAGCGCCCCGGCGAAACTCCTGCAACTCCCCGGTCATGGAGCGAGTGCCTTCGGGAAACACGATCAGGATCTGCTTGCCGTTGTCGAAGAAGCTGCGGCACTGGGAAACGTAGTCACGCAGGGTCGCCCGCGTGCATTCACGGTCGACCGGAACCAGGTTCATCAGGCGCGACAGGTACGCCCCCTGCGGTCCGTCAAAGAAGTAGTCCTTGGCCGCAACCATGCCGCACTCGTGGAAGCGGCGGCCGGTCGACGCCATGAGCATGGCGCTGTCCATGTGGCTGGCGTGGTTCGCACACATCACGAACGGCGGCGGCGGTAGCCGTTCGCGGCCATACACCCGCAGCGGACACCAAGTCTTGAAAACACCACGGCACCAGAGTTCAAACGCCCGATGGCCGAACTTCACCGGCCGTACTTCGCGTGGGAATCGACAAACTCGTTGCTGACAATCGCGCCGCCGAGCGACAACTCCAGCGCGAGCGCAGCCGCGCACACGATCTCAGCAAGCTTGCGAGAAGAGCTGGGTCCGGTACAGCCCAGCAGTTCGAGGTTGCGTTTCTGGGCCGCGAGGCGAGTGCCGCCACCGACCGTGCCGACACTGATGGATGGCATCGTCAGCGTCGCATAGACGCCATCGCCTTCCAGAATGTCGTAGTCTACCACGCCCACGGCGTTCTCGGCGACGCAGGCAACGTCCTGGCCGGTCGCGAGGTACAGCGCAGCGAGCGCATTGGCGACGTGCTTGTTCATGCCAACGACGCCAGCGAGCTGCGAGCCTCGCACGCAGAGCTTCCAGGCGCCGACAACGTCCCGCGCGGTTACGCGCAGCACGCGCCGCAGCAGCTTCGGCCCTATGCGCGCGCTCGCAACGACGTGGTGGCCACGACCGCAGAGCACCGTCTTGGCAGCCGGGTTCTTGTCGCCGTTGAAGTTCGACTCGATCAACCAACGCACCGGCCCATCCCACTGCGCTGTGATCCAGTGGCACGCCTCATTCGTCGCGATCGACACCATGTTCTGACCACAGGCCTCCTTGGTGTCGTAGACGAAATCCAGAATGACACTGTTTTGGATCGGGTAGCAATCCACGCGCAACAACTCACCGTGGCGCGTCGTGGCTTCCGCGACCTGCTTCAGCGACTCGAACGACCGCTCGATGAAGGACAGGAACTTCGGCAGCTGCACGATGTCCTCGAAGCTGAACACGGGGCTGCGTGACATCTCCTGCTTGAGATGACGAGTCGTGATGCCGCCGGCCAGTGACGTCAGCAGGAAGCCCCGCGACATCGACAACGCTAGCGTTCCCTCGACCGTGCACAGCGGTACGCCGAACTCGCCACGGGCATAGGTGCCATCGATGCGAAGTGGACCGGCGACCGCCATCGGCATGGGCATCCATCCAATGTGGTTCTCGATGATACCCCTGAGCTCCTCCGGCTGGTCGAGCGGCGGATCTTCGAACGGTCGCCCGGCGTGCTCTTCGAGCCAACGTCGGCGGCGCGCCGTAGCCTCCTGTCCGAAGCCACTGGGCGGGCGAGAGAGAGTCATCTAGCCCTGTTCCCCAGTGGTTTGGGGCGGAGTTTCAAATCGAGCAACCGTCTGCAGTGATCGGGGTCGCGCGGCCATGCGCACTGGTTGTGGCATCGGAGGATGTCGCTCAGGGTCGACGATTTAGGTCGAGCGGTGATACACGATGAGCCCGCCCGCGTCCATGTAGCGCCGGAAGCCACCAGCATCCGACGGGGAGCACCTCCCCACGCCGATCCGTCCCGCCTGGCTTGACTCGGTGGATCACCCAGGTTCGGGCAGTTCGTCGGCCTTACCGCTTTTCCAGGCGGAAGCCGCGAAAGCCGCTGTCGTCGAGTTCTCTCAGTCGGAAGCGCGCTTCGATCGCGCGCAACAGCTCTGGACCACTCAACGACCGCGACGCATCCTCGAGCGCCGCACGGGCATCTTGTGCGAGGTAGCTCGGCAACGCGCCGAGCAGCGTCAACTGCGTCACAATCGCGTCCTGAAACGCCCCCCGGGGAACGATGGTCAGGTTTTTCAGGAAGACCGGCCGGGTCACCTGGCGGTCGCCGTGCAGCATCAGACTATCGACGTGGCCGTCTTCCCAGATCAGGAAGAGGCTTGGCTTGCCGGCGGCCGTGGCGACGGCGCGCCGACCCAGATCGGGGTCGACGCCGCGCTCCGCCTCGTGATCCACGACCCGGTGCAGGGCGATGCCCAGCGACAGGATCAGCAAGATCGCGGCCGGTTTCCGGCCGAGCCAGTGCACGGCCAGGACGCCGCCGGCCAACACCCAGGGCAAGTGGTAGGCACCCCACTCATCGATCGAGCCGATGCCGAGTTCCATGACCGTGTAGGGCACGAGCGCGAGCAGCGTCACCACGGCGTCCCGCCGCACACGCCGAACCAGGAGCGCCACCAAAGCAACGAACGACAAGGGCGCCATGGCAAACAGCCACTCTTGCCACAACGATCCCAGCAACGGCCCAAGGCGCGCATCAAAGCCTGGATGATCGCTCCAGACCTCAAGTAGATTGCCGCCCGAACGTGACCAGCCGAGCGCCCCGCACACCCAGGGCAGCCCAAGGACCACCGCGAGCGCGATCACCATGGCGACGATCCCCGCGACGACATGTCGCCGCGTCAACGACACGCCGCGACTGCGTGCGAGGAGCCAGCCGAAGGCGGCGAGAACGGCGGGCATCATCGCGCCGGTCCCGTGCAGGCCACGCGCGACGCCGACAGCAAGCCCGACGAGAGCCGCTGCAACAACGGTCGGACGCGTGACCAACCGCGCCGTCAAGAGCGCCGCCAGACCGGCTCCACCAAAGAACGGGCCGTGAGCTTCGACGACGGTGGCAAAGAACAGTACCGCCGGGTTCAGCGCCACGAGCCCGACAACGAACAACGCGTCGCGCAGGCCGTAACCGGCACCACGCAGTCCGAGGTGCAAGCAGGCGACGCCGATCGCAGTGCCGGCTGCCGACAGCAACCCGCAAGCAACGAAGGCGTCCAGGCCGAGGCGGCCCGCCAGGTTGCACGCGGTCACATAGAGGTAGTGGTTGTGGAAGGGTGGGGCGACGCCCTCGGCCCACTCCACGAAGAGCCAGCCATCATGCTTGTAGAAGCAGCCCTGGCGCAGGGCGGCGTAGAGCGTGAATGCGACGGCGAGCACCAGCGCTGCTTCGACCGCGTTGCGCCTTCTCCCTACCACCGACGCCCTAGCACGCAGGCCCGGTCACGGGCGCCCTGTCAAGAGCGCTGCCAGCTCCTCGGTGAGGCGCCCGTTCGTGGCGAGGATCTCCTGACCACGCAGCGACCCCGCGCCGCTGCCGAGGTCCGTTGCCACACCGCCGGCGCCGCGCAGAATCGCGATGCCAGCGGCGACATCATAGGGCTCCAGATACATCTCCCAGAACGCGTCGTACACCCCCGCCGCGACGTACACGACATCGAGCGCCGCCGACCCGCAGCGGCGGATGCCGCGCACCTCCATGAGGACTCGACCAAAGTTGTCCAGGTTCGTGTTCACGCCGGGCTCGTTGCGAATGTACGAGAACCCGGTACCAACCACCGCGTCGCGCAAGGTCTCGGTGGCGGATACGCGGATCGGCTGGCCATTCTTCCACGCACCCACGCCGACGGCGCCATAGAAGCACTCACCGCCGGCCACACCACCGAGCTCGGGTGCGTGCACGACGCCGAGGTGGGGCTCACCCGCGCGCAGGATGCCGATGCTGACCGAGTAGCTGGGATGACCATGCACGAAGTTGGTCGTCCCATCGAGCGGATCGATCGTCCAGCACCAGAGCGCCGCGCGGTCGGCGCGCCCCGCCGGCGTGGCGACGCCTTCCTCGGCTTCGATCGCGTCGTCGGGAAACGCATCGCGGATGCGGTCCACCAGCCCCTGCTCGGACGCCTTATCGGCAGCGGTAACGAGTTCACGGCGACCCTTGAACTCCAACGTGCGCTCGCTGCTGCCGCGTGTCGCCCGGTGGGCCTTCAAGCCTGTCGCTGCTTCGGCGGCGATGTCGATGGCCAGGTGCAACCGCGTGCGTTCATCATCGGGCAAGGAAGTCGGCAGCTGCACTAACAGCCCTCGTGCAAGGCGGTAACGAGCTGATCCTGCAGTCGCTTGAGCTGCGCGTTCAGTCCCGATCGCTTCTGCGCGTAGCTCATGAGGATCGAGAACAATGCCAGATTGCCCGACGCCGTACGAACCGTGCCGGATAGCGCACTCGCTCCACGAATCCAACCCGTCTTGGCGCGGCAGGCCCCGGGCAGGTTGCGCATGCGCGTACGCAGCGTACCCGAAACTCCGGACTGAGCGAAGGCGCCGAAGTACGAGCGGCGCCACGGCGCGCCTAGCGCGCGGCGCAGCATGTACACGACCAAGAGCGGCGTAACGGTGTTGCCCCGGGACAGACCGGAGCCGTCGGCAACCTTCCATGGCCCCGCATCCAAGCCGGCAAAGGCCGCTTCCAAGGCACGCCGTCCGGCTTCGAGCGTCGCCGGTTGGCCCGACTTCATCGCGACGACGCGCAGCAGTTGCTCCGCATGAAAGTTGCTGGACTCAACAAGGAGGCGTTCCATTGAGTACTGCAGTGGCGATCGCCAGATCAACACGGCCTCGCCGTCGCCGGCCGGTTTGGCCGTGACCAACCGCGCTCCCACGACCCCGGCAGCCGTGAGGCGGTGGCAAAGCGACTGCCCGAACACCTGCCTTGGGTCGTGCACCGCCAGTCGGTACCTCGCGTCGGCGGCACCCGACCAGTACTTGCCGCTGAGGCGGACACGCTCGCGATCGATGGCCACAACGGGGCGCATCCCCTGGCGGCGTGATCGCGTGATCACGACCTTGCCACGGATCGTATACCCCGAGCCCTCCGGAAGAACGCGCACGGTGCAGGGCCCGTCCTTGCGCCCCGCCGTCGACAGCGTGACGTCGACACAACCTTCCTCGAGCACGAAGGGTCCCGTCGCCGCTGCGTACGAACGTTGCAGTTGATCTGCCGGCCAAGTCGCTGGACGGGTCGGGCCAGTCCAAGCAGGCGCATCGAGGTAGCAACCGCCGAGCGCACGGACATCACGTTTCAGCAAGGCTGCAGCAAGGTCGGCCATCACGTCGCCACGGCCGAGTGAGGCGCTCAGACAAGGGTCCCCGCCCGTCACCACGCGCAACACGGGCGCGCCATCGCGCTTGTGTAGCAGGAATCGCGTCTCGAACTGCCAGTCCTTGCCGAGTTCGGACAGTGCCAGCGCCCCCGTGAACAACTTCATGTTGCTCGCCGGGACAAAGCCCTCGCGCTGCCGATGTCCCCACACGGCGCCCTTGGGACCGCCCACCTCCACCTGCACGCCGACGCGCACACCGAGCCTTTCGGCACGCGCCACGATCGCCGCGAGCTGGGCCGACAGAGTGGGCGTGACCGTTTGTAGCGCCAGCGACAGCAGCACCCCGGTGATCACGGCCGCACCTCCTCGAGGTCGCGCAACACGATGACGCGCGTGGCCAGTCCGCCCCAGAGCGCTCGCCACCGTGCCTCGTCGGCGAGCAACGCTTGCATCGGTGGATAGAAGTGCGTCAGCGCTGCGACGCGGGGCTGCGCTGCTTCGAGTACGCCACGCACCCGCGCCGGCGTCATGTGCCCGGGCGTGTGTTCGTCGTCCGGGAAACTGCACTCCATCCAGCACAGGTCGACGCCGCGGCACGCCTCGACGAGCCCCGGACAATCCTCGGTGTCGCCTGAGTAGGCGAGGGTGGTTCCGCTGCCGAGGTCGAAGCGGTAACAGAACGCGGGTGGCGAGTGCTTGGCCGCGAACGCACGCGCCCGCACGGTGCCGAGCTCGAAGTCACCTTCGTCGATCTCGACCACGTCTTCCGGCGGATGTTCGACCCAGCTCCCGTAGACGGTCCTCCAAGCCTCAAGGATGGCCCGCACCCCGCGCGGCGCGACGATGGTCAAGCGCTGCGCGTCGGCATGAGATCGGTTCTGGCGATGGAACAGCAGGCCGAGCAAGTCGGCGTGATGGTCCGGGTGAAAGTGGGACAGCAGCACGTAGTCAATCGTCGTCGGCCCCACGCCCGCCTCGTCGAGCCGCAGCAGAGTGCCCGGACCACAGTCGACGAGGATGCGCAAACCGTTGGCCTCCAGCAGATAGCCGGCGGCGCTACGTCCTGCACCCATCAGGATGCTGCCGGTGCCGAGCGGCAGTAGCCGCACGATCGCTGGTTCAGGCATATCCCTCGGGGTGCTTGCTGTGCCAGTTCCACGCCGTCTCGAGGATGGATCCCAGGTCGCCATAGCGCGGCGACCAACCCAGTTCCTCGCGGGCAAGCGCAGAAGACCCGACGAGCTTTGGCGGATCACCGGCGCGTCGCTCGACATCGACGGCCGGGATCTCGTGGCCGGTCACCCGACGCGCCTCTTCGATGACCTGGCGTACCGAGTGCCCCTGCTCGTTGCCGAGGTTGAAAGCCGCAACCTCGGCGCGACCCTCACGCAGCGCTTTGAGTCCGAGCACGTGCGCTTGGGCGAGGTCGATCACATGGATGTAGTCGCGAATGCACGTGCCGTCCGGCGTCGGGTAGTCCGAACCAAAGACCTTGATCGAGTCGCGTTGCCCGAGAGCCACCTGGAGCACGAGCGGGATCAGGTGTGTCTCGGGTTCGTGGTGTTCGCCCAGTTCACCCGAAGGGTGCGCGCCGGCAGCATTGAAGTAACGCAGACTCACGCTCCTCATGCCGTGCGCTCGGTGGTAGTCGGCGAGCGCGCCCTCGCAGTAGAGCTTGGTGCGCCCGTAGGGATTGACCGGCGCCTTCGGTAGGTCCTCGGTGATCGGGATGCGGTCAGGCTCGCCGTAGACCGCGCACGTCGACGACAACACGAACATGCCGCAGCCAGCCTGGCGCATGCCTTCGAGCAGGTTGAGGGTCGTCAGCAGGTTCTGCTGGTAGTACTTGCCGGGCTCCTCGACGCTCTCGCCGACGTAGCAGGACGCTGCAAAGTTGAACACGGCTTCCGGCGCGACCTCACCCAGCGCATCGAGGGTCGCAGCCCGGTCCTTGAGATCGACCTCGATCAACGGCGTGCCGCCGGGGACCGTCTCCCGGTGCCCCTCGGACAGGTCGTCGAGCACAGCAACGTCTTCGCCGGCTTCGAGCAGGGTGCGCACCGTATGCGAGCCGATGTAGCCCGCGCCGCCCGCGATCAGGATCGTCATTCTTTCTTGTCGCCTCCGCGCGTCGCCTTCGCGCCTTCTGCCTTGCTCGCGTCACGCTCGCTGACCTTGAACTGGAGCCGCCGCGCCCATTCGGCACACACGGCGGCGCGCGCTTCCTCGTCTTCGGCTACGCCACTCTCCAGAAGGTAGCTCTCCCCAGATTCTCGCTCGAGCATCCCATGCAGTCGCCGGAAGGTCGCTGCGTGCTTCTCGCGGACCAACGCGTCGAAGAGCCGCGCCTTGCGCGAGCCGACCGGGAAGCGGCCGAGCATGAGTGCTGCCTTGATGCGCACGAGCGGTTCCCGGTCGCGGAGTCCGTGGTCGATCGGTGTGATGTCGTGTGGGTGACGATGCAGCAAGGCTTCGAGGGCGCCGGCCCGCAGCATCGTCGCCGGATCGTGTTCCAGCACATAGCGCAGGTCGGAATCGATCCCCGGCAGTTTGTTCAAGACCAGGGCCTTGAGCGCCATCTGGCGCTGTTTCCAGTCGACACCCTGCGGCCGACGCAAGAAACAACGCAGTTCGAGCAAGGACCAACTGACGCGTCGGCCAGTCTGTTGCTCTTTCGTGATGTCCTGCCCCAAGCCTTGGATGCTGTCCTTCATCGAACCGACGAAACTCGAGAAATCGCCTTCGACCAGCGTTCGATAGCGATCAGCGGCAGCCGCGAACTTCAACTGTCCGCGGTGAACCAGGATCAACTCGTGGATCGCCGCTGCCTGGTGCACCGATGGCCGGTTCGCCAATGGCTCGAGCAAGGCGACGGCCTTGTCGTACTTGCCGTCGACCCAGTAGGCCCGGGCCAGCCGCCTTTGCAGCTCCGCCGAGCTACCGACTCGGTGCAGCGTCCCAGCCAACAGACGGCTGGCCTCGCCGCTGCGAAAGTCCCGCAGATAGTGCGCCGCCAGAGCGTTGGCCGCGAGAACGGCATGGTGATCACTGGTGGCACTGATGCGCTCCAGGATCTCCTCGCCCTTGGCACGCTTCCTCGCGTCCTGCCAGAGCAGGCACTCGCCGAGCTGGCGCTCCAGCCTTGTTTCGTTCGGCAAGGCACGGATCAGCTCGCGCCACGAGGACTCGCTCGCCGCCCACTCGCGACGTGCCTTGTGGGCCTGTGCAGCAACAATCGCCGCCGGAAAAAAACCAGGCTCGTCCTGCAAGAGGCCCTCCGACAGGGTCTCGGCGGCATCCGGGTGGCCCAGCTGCAGCATGCCCATGGCCCGCGCCAAGCGCTCCACGCGCCCTTCCCCGGACGGAAGCGACTCGAGCCCGGCGCGCTTCGCGAGGGCCTCTTGCAGGAGACGTCGCGCGTCTTGTTCCTCCGCAAGAAACGCGGTTCGCAGGGCCGGATCAAGCCCAGGAGCCCGCGCGACCGGCTTGTCTTCGCCGGCCACCGGACCCCGAAGAGCTTCCTCGCCCACGCCGACTGAGCGCTTGAAGGACTCCAAGGCAGCGCGTGGCCGTCGCTGCCGCCCTCCCTCGACGTCGAACATCAGGCCGCACGAGGAGGCAAGAGTAGTCAAGAAGAGGAGCACACGAAGTCGGAGCATGGTGACACATTTCAGCCGCCAGCAGCTCTTCAGGCAACGCGAAGCACGGGTTCACACCACGATCGCGTTATCATTCGCGCTCATGCCTCACCCTCGGACCATCGTGCTTTTGGGTCTTCTTGGGCTCGCCGCTGCATGCCAGGAGGGCGGAAACTCCTCGAATGCCAGTAGCGAAGTCAAGCTCGACATCGACCACTTCATGGCCGCCTTCGGGGGCAAGGCTCAGTTCGACGAGGGATTTCCGCTCGAAGAAAACGACACCTATACCGACCTCGCGACGCTGCACTTTAAAGACACCGGCAAGTACCAGCTCTGGCGGATCGGGCAGAAGGACCCCCCCCCCCCTAACCCCTACTTCCTCGAGAAGGACGGCGATCTCACGATCATCGTCTCGCAGGACAAGCGATCGTCGCTGCGCTGGCCGGGATACTACGACCGGACCGGGAACACCTACTTCTTTGTCTCACGCACCCAGGGGTTCCTGCGCGCCTTCTTCGGCGTGCGCCAGATGACCGGCATCCCGGATGTCGCGGGCTC
>NYZE01000011.1 GCA_002685965.1 Planctomycetota bacterium
GTCAGGGCGAACATGATCCCGTGGGTGTCGGCCTTCTGGCCGAACTGCTGCTCGCCCAATTGTCCGTGCTTCAGTTCCCCGTCGGGGCCGACCTGCTGGAACTGAAAAGCCCCGGTCATCCGATAGCGGGTGTGCTCCTTGAAGTCGTTGACCGAGGCGATCTTGGCGATGCGACGCCAGGCGTCCTCGATGTAGTTGTACCCCTCCAGCAGCATCTTGTTGGCGATGTTGGAGAGGATGCCCGGCAGCGACGTCGTGCTGAATGCCGCCTGCAACCAGCCGGATGCGTCGCGCCGGAAGCGCGGCAGCCGTTGTCCCGAGGCGAGCTCGCAGAACTCCTGGACGCCCACGCCGCGCAGCTTGTCGGCAGCTTCGAGGACCGGCTCGGCGTAGATCGCCTCGATCCGCGAGTTGGGCAGACCCGACGCCATCAGCGCCACGGCCTCGAAGACCTGCGGGCTGGTGTTGCGGGGCTGGCTGTGAACCGCAGGCACCTGCGGCCGCGAAGCGCGCAGGATGTGCAGTTCGGTCTTGCTCTCGTCCCAGCCTTCCTCGATGGCCTTCGCCTCGATGTCGGGATGCTTGCCGGCGCAGACCTTGTGGATTGCCTCGACGCGCCGCGTCTCGGCGGTCATGCGCTGCCGCATCTGCATTACCGCATCATCGTCTGAGGCGGACGCGTTGACGGTGTCGGCCGTCGCGGGCGCTTGGGTCGCCTGTGGCTTGGGCTCCTGCGGGTCTGGCGTTTCCGGCCCGGGTTCCGTCGGGGGCGTGTCGGTTGCGGCGTCGGCGCTTCCAGTTTTGCCATCGACCTGCCCATCATCCTGCTGGGGATCGTCCTGAATGCTGATGTTCTTGTCTTCCATAACTGCTTGCTCCTTGTTCTGGGCCGCGATACGCGCCGACGTGGCCGTGTCCGCGCCGCTGTCGACGAACGAGATTTCCTTGAGGATGGCCTTGCGGACCACGTGCAGCGGCCCGTCGAAGGTCCTTCCGTTGACGGTTACGTGCTGGCCGTTGGGAACGAATTCGGCGTCCACAACGGCAGCGCCGATACTGGCCTGCCAGGGGAAGCCGTTGACGCCGGATTTCGCTACGTCCCGCGCCCATGAGGTGTCGCGGCTGACGAGGCCTTCGGCGATGACCTGACCATTTTCGATTACGACGCGCTGTGTGTGGCCCACGCCCTGGCGCGGATTGTGATCCAGGCGGACGGGGATGTCCTGACGGTCGATGGCCAGGCCCTCCAGGTCGACCACGACCGGGTGCGGGAACCCCGCGATCCGCATCACGCCGCCGGTGTACGCGACCATGCGGAAGCGCGGCATCTGTTTGCCCTTCTCGCCCTCCGCCTCGACGGTCAGTGGGCAGCGGAACGTCAAATAGTCAGGCTGCTTGGTCTTGCTCGACATCCCTGTCGGTCTCCTCGTCTTGGTCTTCCGTGGGTTCGGGCGCTGCCTGCGCCCCGGTCGGTTCGACTGCGTTCACCGCCGTCAGGCCGAGTTCCTTCATCAACGCCTGCTCCTTGGCGCGTTGACGCAGTTCGGTCTCCCAGTCCTTGCCCTGACGGGCATACTCGGCCGCGAGCGTGGTGGTATTGCTGGCCAGGCGAGTGGACTGGGCGTTGGCTTCCTTGGCCGGATCGACGTGCTCGGTGCCGTCGAAGAACCACTGATGCCCCGCGTCCATCGTGCGAAGGAAGGCGAAGTCGGTCAGGAGTTCCGCTTCACCGATCCATGCCGCGAAGATCGGGTCGAGCACGCCCTCGGCCAGGTGCGACTGCTCTACGCGAATCGACTTGTAGTAGGTCTGGTGATCCAGACGCCCCGAGGCGTAGTTGTAGCCCGAAGAATTGCAGGCCGCGATGTTGTACGGCAGGTTCAGGCAGCGGGCGATCTCGTTGAGAATCTCCCGCTTGAACTCGGCATATCCAGTCCCAGGCTGGTCCGCCTTGACCTGTCCGAGCTTCCAGCCGTCAGGTAGAACGGTGGCCATTCGCTTCTCGAGTTCGACCACGTCCATCGGCTCGAGGGCCTGGGCTTCGCCGTTGGCCGGTGCGTCGGTGAACAGCACGGCCGCGAAGTCCGCCGCCGTCTCAGCCGCCGCGATCACCGCCAGCGTGTATCGCCGCAGTTGGGCGAACAGCGGCAGCGCAGGCGTGATCTCGGGGATGCCCCGATGTTGGCCGGGCCGATCCGAACGGAACCAGTGCACCACCGCGTCGGCGGGCACGAGGTCGTACTGTGTCTTCCAAGCCGTCAGGTCGCCCGGATGCTGACGCAGGATCGTGTACGTCTGCGGNTTGCCCCANGCGTCGAGCGNGATGCCATCGACGTCGTTGGCGACCGGCANCANCGCCATGAGCGGCGANGCAATGCGGTCGGCCTCAACGAGTTGCACGTCGAGCTTNACCGGCGAGTCGATCATGGGGTTGGCCGTCAGNANNGCGAANGTNTCGCCGTCGGTGCTCTTGGCCATCCGCATGGTGCGGAGTTTGGCGGCCAGGTTGACCGCTTCGGACCATTCGGCGAAGGCCGTCTCGACCTGGCGGTTGATCTGGCCGTCGTCGGCCAGCAGTTGCAGGCGTGGACCGGTGCCGATGCAATCGTTGGACAGCGTCAGCACGATGCCCTTGGCGTAGCTGTTGTTCGCCACTTCGTAGCGGCTGCGCTGCCGCAGCTTGCGGCGAACGTCCGCCGAACCTGCCCCGTCAGCGGACATCGCATCGGCCATCGCCCAGTGCCTAGCGTTCTCGGCCGTGGTCTGTGCCGCGTCGTATCGCGCACGGACCACAGCCGGGATGGACCGTTTCCCCGAAAGAGCCTTCCTGTTCTTGCCGAAGGGCCACATCAGACGGTCCCTCCCGGCGAGATCTTCGCGAGCTTGACCCCCAGGCCCTTGACGCGGCTGGCCTTCTTCGATTCGAGGTACTTGTCAGCAGCAATCTGCTCGGAAAGCTTGTGCTGCTCGACGCTGCCGGAATCTCCACTGGCCTTGGCAGGGCCTTCGGCGTTGGTCTTGATCGAGTTGTCGAGGGTTTCGGTCACGTCCCTGCAGCTCCCATGCGAGGCCATCAATGGCCGTCATAGGGTTATTTGCCGCAGAGGCCGAAACTCCTTACACCCAGAGGCGGTTTTCTGAAGAACGTGCCAGATATGGTATTTCAGACGATCTTCTCGCGTGTGGTGATCGCCTGACCGCAGTTTCGGCAGCGTTTGCGGCGCACAATCCCGTCATTGCGGCGTCGGGTGTAGACGGTGTGGAAGTGCCGACAGCCGCAGTGACGGCAGACCAGGCCCACGTGCGGCGTCGAGGATGGCTTGGGCGCTATGGTCTGGTTCATGGTTACCGGCTCCGTTGCAACTGCGAGAGTTTGATGCGCTTCCGAGGCCGCGACGCACCGTCCGACACGCCCGGCAAAGAAGCGCCCTGGATCGACGCCGCCACGGCGCAGCCAACGAGGCAGTCCAGCCAGTGGTTGTCGGGGCGCGTGGCGCGGAGCTTCCACTCATCCACGGTGCGGTCACGGGCGACTGTCTTGACGCGGTATTCGGCCGTCAGATGATCGGCCAGCAGGCGGTGGACCTTGCCGTCACGGCCGAACAGAGACAAGCAGCCAGAGTCGCCCATGGCCACGGTCAGGCGGGCATGGACAAACGTCTTCCAGTAGTTGGTGTCGACCAGGGCGTGGCGCACCTGTCGCGCGCCAACGCGAGCGGGGATTCGCCAATGCAGGCCCACGCGGTCGCCGCGTTTGCGCTTGTATTCACTGAACGGCACGCTCGAAGCGCCGACGTACTTGCCGTGGCTGGGCAGCAAGATTCCGGCGTTCGGGCTTTGGCGGCAGAACTGGTAGACCACGTCGGTGGACTGGCCCCAGTTGGCGTCGATCAGGCAGCGGTCGATCCGCATCTCGGCACCGTCCTCGCGCCGATACGCCCGCGAGAGCTTCTCGGCGGTCAGCTTCTCCAGGCCGGCATAGATTTGCCCTTCGAGTCCCGCCCCCGGCGTCGCGCGGCCCAGTGTGGAACGCACATCCCGCAGCGTGAAGTAGGCCCGCTTCTGCTCCGGCCACGCGCCGTAGTCGATGATGTGCCCGGTGAAGTTTTCCTCCCACGCCGCGATCAGCCAGTACAAGAGCTTCTGCTGCACGTCGATGAACATCGTCAGGTGATTGCAGCCGATGGGAATCTCGCCCGCTCGGTAGCCGTTGAGCTTGGCGGCGATCTGATCGGCCGTGAGCATTTCCTCGCCGATCTCCTCCACGATAGGCTCGTTCTGGTACTCGGCGAAGAACGCGGCCTCGTCACGGAGTCTCAGGTTTATCGCGTGCTGAAGGGCCGACAACTCGTCGTCATTGAACCGCTGCGGCCAGGCGATGATTGAGCCGGCGTCCATCGCCTCGCGGTTGGCGCGATAGAACTCCGTCGCTTCCGATCCGTCACCGTCGTTGCGGAGGCTGTCGGCGCGAATCTCGGCGTATTTCGCCCACAGGCTTTTGCCGGAAACGCTGGCCGGGAAGGCGTAGACCATCTTCGTCCGCTCGCCTTGCCACTCCGGATGCTTCTCGCGGTCGAGCAGACGGTCGGCCATGTCGTCCGGGCGGATCACGGTGCAGGCCATCAGTCCCGCGATTTTCTTACCAGGCCCGGCCATGCCGAGCACATCCCCGGCCAGGATCGCCTCGCGCCGTTGGGATTGCGATGGCGACCAAGCCGATTCGGTCGTCTGCGGATCGTCGACCATGACCAGCTGTGGGCGCACCACCTGCCCGTCGGCGCGGGCGTAGTTCTGCCCGCGAATGTCGCTGCCCTTCATGCCGGAGCTGGAGATCACCACGCCGGAGGCCTTGGACCCTTCGATGGTCGGCAGGACGATTCGATCCGACGCCCAGTCGATGCGTGTGGGCTCGCCCCTATACTTCTGGCCTTTCTGGCGGTTGGTGATCCGCTCGAGGCACTGAATCGGGTAGGTCACCTCTGGGAAGTCCGCCGCAAGCAACGGGTTGGTCTCCAGCCAGATCTTGATGTTCTCCAGCAGGTCCTTGGCCCGTTCGGCGCTGGCGGCGATCAGGCATACGAACGGTGTCGCACCGATCAATGCCGACCACAGCACGGCCGTCTGGCACAGCACGGTCTTTCCTGATCCGCGCGGCATGGCCATGGCGAATAGCCCGCCAGTGCGGACGGCCTTCTCGATCTTCTCGATCACACGCAGGTGGTCGTCCGACCACGGCAGGTAGAAGACCTCCGGGAAGTACGTCTCGCAGAACTCCCGGAACGACGCCTCGCACCGAGCCTTTCGCTCTGGATTCGCGACGGCGGGAATCTCGCCGATGTCCTGGGCGGCGCGGACGGCTTCGGCGTTGCGCTCGGCCTGGCGGGCCTTCTGCTCGGCGTAGCTCAGCGGCTCGGCTCGGGGCTTTCTTGGCGAAAGATATTCCAGCGTCAGCCAGGCGGCGTAACGGAACAGGTCCACCGTCCGCGCGTCGCCGATGGTGTAGCCAGCCTGGTTGCGATGGCGACGCAGTTGGAACTCAGTCAACGCGCCGCCGCGACCAGTGGAGTTCACCAGGCGCAGCAGGTCGGCGGGCCGGAGTTTGCGTGGGTCAATCTGCGTGCCCACCGGTCACCTCCCCGGCCAGGTAGGCCACGTACTCGATCAGGCTGAACGTCCCGTCCGCCCGGATGATCTGGGCCTCCTCGACCACCTCGCGGACCTGCTCGGCGTCAATTCGCCGCCGGTAGGCGGAGGCGAGGATTTGGGCCGCTTGGAAAGGCGTCAGGGCCGTGATTTTCAATGATTCTGCGGACATATCTCTAGCCCCAACGCATGCTTGCGAGAATCTGTAAGTTCTTTCGCCACAGGCGCTTAATTGACTTGATGAGGTGGCGATTCCATGGCTTCATGTGTCTGTAACGCAGGCAATGACAAGGAGATACGAGATGACGAAGACCAGGCGACACACGCAGGAATACAAGGACGCCGCGATCCAAACAATCGCCCGCGACCTGCTGGGCATCGAGACGCTCGATACCCGCAAGAGCGACAGCCTCGACTTCCACGACCTGGCGGTCTGGAGCATCCGCGAAGCGCTCGCGGCGGCGTTCGAGGCCGGGCGGCAGACCAGCCGGTAACCCCAACAGAAGGAGCCAACCATGCGAATCACGAGCATCGAACTGGCCGGAACCAGCAAGACAACACTGCGCGACGGGACACCGGGCTTGCCCCGGGCCTTTGCCAAGATCAGCCGCAAGCCAAGCGACGAGTTCATCACCGTCGAGATCATCGCGCCCGGCGACGACCGAACGCACCACGTCCAGGCCGACTGCGACGATGACGTCCGCTCGATGGCCGACTGCCTCCAGCAGACGCTGGACGGTTACCGGGGCACCAACGGCGACCGGCATGCCTACTACTGCGAGTTGCAGCACTTCACGGATTGACGGGAGACCACCCATGATTGCAGACCAAGCAACACCGCTACGACGATTGCGAACGATCGTCACGGCGAAAAAGGCACTGGCCGACGCGGAAGGATTCATCTTCCGCCTTACCCGGTGCGTCGAACTGTCCGGCGTGTGCGGACCACACCCGGAACTCGGTGACTTGCTGGAAGAAGCGCCGAGCCACCTGAACGGAATTGATGC
>NYZE01000012.1 GCA_002685965.1 Planctomycetota bacterium
ATTGCCCTAGGCCATGTTGTCCATCTTCTAGAGACACCGTGGCCAGCACCAGACTCGGAGGATCTTGCGATGAAGTCGTTAGAACTCGTCACGCTCGCTGTAAGCCTCGGCCTGGGCGCGCCGCTCCTCGGATCGCCGTTCCAGTGACTCGGAGGGGGCCAGTACCGTGGCCCCGGTGACACCGTCGTAGGCGGTGGACAGAACGGAGACGCTTATCGGAAGTTACGGACGGGGCGGGAAGACGGGCCCGTCGGGCGGCGGCCCTGCGCAGCCTGGCACAGGTGCAACGACACCCGGGGCGTCGGCGCCACCGCGTGCGGGCGGTGGAGGGCGAGGGCCTACCACCGGTAGCAGGGCAACGAATGCTGTCGACACGACTCAGTGGCAGCACTGGTGGGAGTTCAATAAGGCGCCGTTCCTTCACCTCAAGCGCAGCCTTTACGGTGGTCCAGTCGCTACCGGCTCGGACGACTTCTTGATGGGCCGCGGTCTTCGCGCCGGGCCAACCGTCACGTTGGCACCGTCGCAGCGGGATCGCGAGCAGGTCGTCGCGGCGTTGCGGCAGCTGCTCGAAACGTCGAGCACGAAGCGTCAGGTGGTCCAGAAATCACTGTTGGCCATCGCTCGTGCCCGCGACGGCAGCGACGTGCTGCCGTTGCTGCAGAAGTTCCTGCGATCGGGCGATGTCAAGCGGGCCGAATACGCGACCTTGGCGCTCGGTATTACCGGTCTCGACGCGGCGGTCCCCAGCCTGATACACCTGGCACGCTGTGACGACGAAGGGCACCGGATGGTCAAGCGCGCACACGTGCCGTATCGCGTCAAGTCGTTCGCCTGCTATGCGCTGGGCCGGATCGCTCACCGGACGAAGAACGCGCAGGTGCGCAAAGACATCTACGCCGTGCTCGAGTTGATCGCCAAGGCACCGAAGCCATACCGGCGGGATCTCAAGGTCGCCGCGCTACAAGCCATGCGCACCCTGCGAGCGGATGGTGACCTGAGCGCGCGCGCTCTCGACTTCCTGCACGGCTATTACCGCAACAAGAGCGAGCCAGCGCAAATCCGCGCCCACGCCCTGACTGCGATCGCCGACCTCGCCGGCAGCGCTGAGGCGGGCGCCGAGGCAATGCGGATGAACGAGATTCTCGCCGATCGTCGGCAGTCAGCGTGGATGCATCAATCAGCAACGCTGGCGCTCGGCCGACTCGCCGTTGGAACCGATGCCGATTCGGCGCTGCGTGGCTACCTCAGCTCGGGTAAGGATCTGCAGGCGAGGTTCTTTGCAGCGATCAGCCTCGGTCGCATCGGCGGCCCAAAGAATCGCGCAGCGCTGCTCACGAAGATGATCAGTCGCCGCACGCCGCGCTTGCTCAAGCCATGGCTGGCCTTGGGGTTGGCGATCGCCGACGCCAACGCACGTGACAAGGACCCGAGCCACGACGTCGACCAGACCGCTGCGGATGCGATCCACGCCGAGTTCAAGCGGACTCGCAACGGCATCTACGCAGCCGGGCTCGGCATCGCGCTCGGCATCATGCGCTACACCGACGCCGGCGACGACATCCTCGATCGCATGGACCAGATCAAGAGCCAGGAGGCTGCCGCCGGTTACCTCGCGGTCGCGCTCGGGCTGATGGGCTACAGCGAGGCTCGCGAAACCCTGCATACGATCATGGAACACCAGACGCGCAAGCCACGGCTCGTCTCGCAGACGGCGATCGCGCTCGCCCTGCTCGACGACAAGGAGGTGTCGACTCACGTGCTGCGTTCGATCGCGAGCTCCGAGTCGAGTACCGTGCTGCGTTCGCTGTCGCGGACGCTCGGCCTGGTTGGCGATCGCCGCTCGCTGTCGCAACTGCTTGAACTCTTGGCCGACAAAAAGCTTGGTGCGGCGCAACGCGCGCTCGTTGCGGAATCGCTCGGCCTCGTTGCTGACATCGATCCGCTGCCGTGGAACACAGTGTTCTCGGTTGGGACCAACTACCAGGCGAAGGTGGCAACGCTGACACACGCGGCCGGCGGCGGCGTGCTCGACATCCAGTAAGGGACTGCGTCAGACCGACCCCAGGCAAGTGGGTGACCCACCTACCTGAGGTCTGGCTGGGGTGCTGGGATCGGAAGGGCTCCTAGAAGCCCATGCCTCCGCCCATGCCTCCGCCCATGCCTCCCATGCCGCCCATGCCGCCCATGCCTCCCATGCCGCCGCCGCCGTCGCCACCTGGCATCGGCGGCTTGTCTTCGGGCACCTCGGAGATCAGGGCGTCGGTGGTCAGCAGCAGGCTCGCGACCGAGACTGCGTTCTGCAGTGACGCCCGCGTGACCTTGGCGGGATCGATGACGCCGTTCTTCGGAAGATCCTCGATCGTGTCATCGGCCGCGTTGTAGCCGAAGCCGTAGGCCTTGGTTTCCTTGATCTTCTGGACGATTACGTTGCCGTCGGCGCCAGCGTTGTTGGCGATCGTGCGCAGCGGTGCTTCGACGGCGCGGACGATGATGTCGCGGCCGAGGGCTTCGTCGCCGGTCAGCTCCAGTGCCTTCATCGAGTCCTGGCAGCGCAGCAGCGCGACGCCGCCGCCCGGGAGCACGCCCTCTTCGACGGCCGCACGGGTCGCGTGCATCGCGTCCTCGACGCGCGCCTTCTTCTCCTTCATCTCGGCTTCGGTCGCGGCGCCGACGTTGATCTGGGCAACGCCACCGGACAGCTTGGCCAGCCGCTCTTGCAGCTTCTCACGATCGTAGTCGGAACTAGTGTTGTCGACTTCGGCGCGGATCTGGGCGATGCGGCCCTGGATGTCCTTGTTCTTGCCTGCGCCCTCGATCATCGTCGTCGAGTCTTTCGAGATAATGACCTTCTTGGCCTGGCCGAGGTCGGACAATGCCAGCGACTCGAGCTTGATGCCGAGTTCCTCGAAGATCGCGCGGCCACCGGTCAGCACGGCGATGTCTTCGAGCATGGCCTTGCGGCGATCACCGAAGCCAGGCGCCTTGACTGCGGCGCACTGGAACGTGCCGCGCAGGCGGTTGACGACCAGCGTCGCCAGGGCCTCGCCCTCGATGTCCTCGGCGATGACGAGCAACGGCTTGCCCGACTTCGCGACGCTCTCGAGCAACGGCAGCATGTCCTTGATCGATGAAAGCTTCTTCTCGTGAATGAGGACGTACGGGTTCTCGAGGATCGTCTCCATCTTGTCCGTGTTGGTCACGAAGTGTGGCGACAGGTAGCCCTTGTCGAACTGCATGCCCTCAACCCACTCGACGTTCGAATCGAGCGACTTGCCCTCTTCGACCGTAATGACGCCGTCCTTGCCGACCTTCTCGAACGCGTCGGCAATCATCTTGCCGATCTCGTCGTCGTTGTTGGCGGCGATCGCCGCGACCTGCGTGATCTCGGTCTTGTCCTTGATCGCCTTGGACTTCCGTTGGATCTCGGCGATCGCGGCTGCGACGGCCTTCTCCATGCCACGCTTGAGCGAGATCGGGCTCGCGCCGGCGGTCACGTTGCGTAGGCCTTCCTCGTAGATCGCCTCGGTGAGCACCGTGGCCGTCGTCGTGCCGTCGCCGGCGACGTTCGACGTCTTGGTCGCGACTTCCTTGACCAGTTGCGCACCGATGTCCTCGTGCTTGTCCTCGAGCTCGATTTCCTTGGCGACGGTCACGCCGTCCTTGGTCACCGTCGGAGATCCGAACGACTTCTCGATGATCACGTTGCGGCCGCGCGGGCCGAGCGTGACCTTGACGACTTTCGCGAGCTTGTGCAGGCCTTCACGGATTTTCTCGCGGGCCTCTTGGTCATATGCGATTCGCTTGACTGGCATCAGAATCCTCTTGTTGGTTGTTCGTTCGGGTGGGCACTAACCGATGACAGCGAGGATCTCGTCCTCACTCATGATCATGTAGTCGCCGCCCTCGATCTTGACTTCAGTGCCGGCGTAGGAGCTGAAGATCACGCGGTCGTTCTTCTTGACCGTGAGCGCGGCGTGCTTGCCGTCGTCCATCAACTTGCCTTTGCCCGTGCTGACGACGATGCCCTCTTTCGGCTTTTCCTTCGCCGTGTCGGGGAGAACGATTCCGCCCTTTGTCACGTCCTCTGCATCGACGCGTTGGATGAGCACGCGGTCACCGAGGGGGACGATCGTGGGTGTCTTCGTCTTGGCCATGTTCAACTACTCCGTTCCTCTGGGATCTTGATCTGGGTTCAGTCGCTCGCCGCCGGGCCATCTCTGCGATGGAGTATCGGGCGACGGTGTGTCATCTGGCGGGCGATGAAAGAAGGGGAAGAAGGGAAGCAACTGATCGAGTGGCGCAGGTAGCCCGCTCGATTCTTGCGTTCCCGAGAGGCCGCATGCGAGACGCGCGATCATGCGCTCCCCGCTCGGTCCTGGGTCGAAAGTGCGAAGCAGCTCACCGACGCACTCGACCAGCGAGTCCACGGCGAAGGGCTTCGACAGAAAACGAAACGCGCCTCGCTGCAGGGCGGCACGGCGTTCGGACTGACTGGCCGCTGCCGAGATCAGAATGCACGGCAGCGGGCCTGCGTCGCGGCAGCGCGCCTCGCGCAGCTCCGTGAGAATCTCCAGGCCGGTCATCCCTGGCATGTGCACGTCGAGGATCGAGAAGTCGATCCGGTTGCCGAGTGCGGTTGCCAGCGCGGAAGGACCGTCGACCGCCTCGATGACACCGAAACCGAGTCGCGACAGGAACTCACCCAGCGCGGTCCGCAGGGCGTCGTCATCGTCGGCGAGCAGGATCTTGTAGTCGTATGTCACGGCCGGTCCAGAGGGTGGCTCGCACGCACTGGGGCAAGGTCCGTGCCATGGTCGGTGTCTTTTCTAGGGAACTATGAATAAGCGACTTACGTCAGGTCTCGGGTGCCTTGGCAATGGAGTGATGCCAAACTGACGAGCCGTCCACCTGCCGTTCTGTCAGCTTGGCATGGTCGCAAGCGGCGCTGCAGCCCACCGGCGGGGCCAGCCGGGGCAGGGCAAAAGCGCACGATTCTCGCCGCCGGACCAGCCGATAAGGCACCCAGGGGATCGGGCGGTCCGGGAGCGCCAGTGAACAAGACGCATCTCATCATCATCGTCTTCGGGCTCGGTGGGTGCCTCGCCATGATGCTGATCATGGGGCGCCTCTTGAGGCTCCAGCCGGGTAGGGCAGCCCGGGGCTCGGTGGCCAAGAGGTTCGCCGAGCGCTTCGCCCCTGAGTTGGAGAAGCCGCCTTCGCTCCTCCTCAAGAAGAAGCTCGACCCGAAGACGGGGGTGGCCGAAGGCGTCGACCTCGTTGCCAAGGTCTGGCCCAAACCGACCACCGACATCGATCGAATGATCGTCGTGATGGCTTCCTTCCTCTGGCGGCAGAAGCTCGAGCAAGGGGCGATCGACTCGGTTCAGATTCGTTGGTGGGATCCCAAGAGCGGCGAGTCGTCGCGCGTGCAGATCAGGCGGCCCTCAGGTCGGTCGCGACCACGTCGGCAGGTCCAGTGGCCCAAGCGCATGCCCGTTCGGCGGCGCTAGGCTTCGGTGCGCTAGTCCGAACCCGCTGCTGCAACATCGTTCGGGCGAAACGCCCACAGCCGCGGCCCAAGCACGAGAAACGGTGCGGCCGGGTCGAGCGTGGCGAGCCCGCGCATCGCCTCGGGTGCTCGCGGCAGTACAGCGAGCGCATCGATGCCGCGTTGCTGCAGGCGGTCGAGCAAGTGGCCCTGCCCCAGTAGGTGGGCGTGTCCGACGACGACGATCACGAGACTCGACGGCCGACGTTCGGCGGCTTGTTGAATCGAGTGTGCCATCGCGGCGTCACGCGCTTTGAGCGAGAGTCGTGGAACGGGCTCGAGCGGCACGACGGCGCAGCGCGACGTGCGTGCCAGAGCGAGGAGACCGCGGTAGAACCCGCCGTCGAAGTGTTGCAGCTCCATCCATGAAGCCGGCCAGCGAGCACGCACGCGTCGGCGCAGCTCGACGAGGTCGATACGCCCCTCCATGTAGTCCGAGATGGTGGGTCGATCGTCTGAACCAAGGAACTCGGCCAACAGGGTGACGTGTGCGTTGCCGTGCGCGAGACGCTGGAGCCAGTTGTGCAGCCTGCGGTGCAGCCTGCGGTCGGTGTGCACGTCGCCGAAGACCAGAACGCGGGTGCTGCCCAAGCGACGGCTGAGCTCGGCTGCCCCGGCGACGCCGGAGGGCTGCTGCGGGATCGCCTCGTAGTGCTCGGCTTTGTAGCGCTTGAGGCGCTTGTGCGCCGCGTTGGCGGGAGTATCCCAAGAGACGCAGGCGGCAAGCGGCAGTCCGATGAGGAGCGTGAAGGCGCGCACCGGCCGGAATCGTAGCGAGGACTGGTCCCGGAGGAAGCTCACGATCCGGCCCTGCCGCGAAGCGTCGCCGAGGAGTCGCGCTTGCGCCGTGCTGGCAGCGAGAGGGGCGGCGAAGGCGGCGACGCGCATGTTTCGATCTTCTCGGCAGGCCAACGACGCGCGGGCAGGGCCACGGTTAGCCGTGATTCTCCGCCGGGACGAGATCATCCCAAGCGCGCCACAGCATGTTGCCGGCGACCCGTGCCGCGGTGGGTAGGTCGAGGCCGTTCGCGACCTGCAGAGCCAGGATGGCCGACAGCGCACAACCTGTGCCGCGCCGCGCGCCGCCGAGGCGGGGACGCGAAAAGCGGTGCACGGCGTCGGCCTGGTAGAGCACGTCCTGGATCGTGTCGCCGTCCTGTGCTCCATGCCCGCCCTTGACCAAGACTGCGCTCGCGCCGCGCTGCAGCAACTCCGCGATGGCGGTCGCCTCGGGCTCGCCGCCGAGCCAGCTGAGTTCTAGCCGGTTCGGTGTCAACAGCGGCGCGAGTCCGCAGACACGATCGAGGATCGCGTCGCGCACGTCGTCCGCGGCCGCGAAGCCTCCGACCGAAAGAGCGCGCACCGGATCCACGACGATCGGGGTCGGCGGTTGTTGCTCGAGTGTGTCCACGAGCACGTTCCAGGTTGGTACATCAGCCACGAGGCCGATCTTGATCGCCGCCGGCGGTTCGTCCGTCAAGATGACTTCGAGCTGCTCCTGCAGGATCGCTGCCGGAGTGGGGGAGACGGCAGTGCATCGCTCGCGTGTCTGCGCGGTCAAGCAGGTCGCGATCGCGCGAGCGTTGCCGCCCGCCCGTCGCACTGACCACACGTCGCGCAACAGCCCGGCGCTGCCCGATGGATCGAGGCCGGACAGACAGAGGACCGTCCCATCAGCCACGGTCGTAGAGCGCGTTGATTTCCGCGGCGTGGCGCTCGGCGATGACGTGTCGCCTGAGCTTGAGCGTCGCGGTCATGCAGCCATTCTCGGTCGTCCACGGCTCGGCGACGATCGCGAACGGGCCAACGCGGTCGACCGGACGAAAACCCGCGTCGCTGTCGAGCAAGCGGTCGAGCTCTTCGCGCAGGATGTCGTGCAGGCGCGGGTCATCGAGCGTGCCGAGTTGGGTTTCGACGTGCTC
>NYZE01000013.1 GCA_002685965.1 Planctomycetota bacterium
GATGGCCAAGCACGGCGTGATCGGATCGGCGTTCAGCGACTGGTGGGCGTACAAGTATGAGGTAATCGACGCGATCCCGTGGGCGGGCGCGCTCATGCACGATGCCGGCGTCGTCGTGTCGTTCAACTCGGACAGCTCCGAGCTGGCACGCCGCATGAACCTCGAAGCTGCGAAGGCCGTCAAGTACGGTGGGCTGCCCGAAACCGAGGCGCTGAAGTTCGTGACGCTGAACCCGGCGATCCAGCTCAAGGTAGGCAAGTACGTCGGCTCGCTCGAGCCCGGCAAGCACGCCGACTTCGTCGTGTGGAGCGGGCATCCGTTGTCGAGCTACACCATCTGTGAGCAGACCTGGATCGACGGACGGCGCTACTTTGAGCTAACGGAAGACGTGCGCTTGCGCGGTGAAGCGTCGCGCGAGCGCCAACGCCTGATCCAGAAGGTGCTCGCTTCCGTGAAACGCAAGAAGAAGGGAGCCGATGCGGCTGACGAGAACGGCGACGAGAGCGGCGCAGGGGGGGGACGATGATGCGCTCGGCGACGATCCTCCTCCTGACCGGCCTCGCAGCTGGTCAGGTTCCCGCGCCCAAGCAGGCGCGACCGCTGTTGTTGAAGGGTGGCGCGGTACATACCGTGTCCGGCCCCGTGCTCGCGGGCGCTGACATCCTCGTCGTCGGCGGCAAGATCGCCGCTGTCGGCAATGACCTGTCCGTTCCGGACAACACCGAGGTGGTCGATCTTGTCGGCAAGCACGTCTACCCCGGACTCATCGCCGCGACTTCGGCGCTCGGGCTGACCGAGATCGGTGCGGTACTTGCGACCAAGGACTCGAGCGAGATCGGCGATATCACGCCGGAAGTGCGCAGCGAGGTCGCGGTGAATCCCGACAGTCTGCACATTCCCATTGCTCGCCTGAATGGCGTCGCGCTCGCGCTGACCGTTCCGGAGGGTGGCCTGATCTCAGGGACGTCTGCAGTGATCATGCTCGATGGTTGGACCTGGGAAGAAATGACGGTGAGGGCGCCTGTCGGCGTGCACGTGAGCTGGCCGTCGTCGCGGCCGCGTCGTCGTCGTGGCCCGCCGCAAGCCCCAGGCGCCGCCGCGAGCAAGAAGCGCGACTCCCAGCTCCTCAAGATCAAGGACGCGTTCGCGCACGCGCGCGCCTACGCGAAGCTGAAACAGGGCAAGGACCGTCCGCTGGCGCAAAAGGTCGATCGCCGCTGGGAGTCGATGCGACCGGTCATCGCGGGAAAGGCCTGTGTGTTCGTACACGCGGACGGCCTCGCCGAGATCGAAGCCGCCGTCGACTGGGGCCAGGATGAGGGATTGCGTCTTGTGATCGTCGGCGGTCAAGATGCCTGGCGCTGCGCCCCGCTTCTCAAGGAGCGCGATGTGCCCGTCATCGTCACGGCGACGCACCGGCTGCCGCGGCGCCGACACGCGGGCTATGACGCGCCCTTCACGCTGCCCAAGAAGCTCTTGGATGCTGGCGTGCGCTTCTGCATCGCGGGCGCCGCTAACGAGTCGGCGAACTTGCGCAACCTGCCGTATCAGGCGGCGCACGCCGCGGCGTATGGCTTGCCGCGCGACGAGGCGCTCAAGGCGATCACGCTCTACGCGGCCAACGTGCTCGGCATTGCCGACCGGGTCGGGTCGATCGAGAAGGGCAAGGATGCGACCCTGATCGTCACGAACGGCGACCCACTCGAGATTCGCACGCAGGTCGAGCGCCTGTTCATGCAGGGCAGGGACGTGCAGCTCGACAGCCATCAGAAGCGGTTGTGGGGCAAATATCGTGAGAAGTACCGACGCAAGGCGAATGGCCGCTGAGCGGCGGCGGCGAATCTCCGTGTGGTTGCTGATCCTCGCTGGCATCTATGTCGTCGTCTGCATGGTTGTGTTCGCAGCGCAGCGCAAGCTGGTCTACTTCCCGGCGCGCGAACTGACGGCGACTCCGGCGGATGCCGGGGTGCCCTTCGAGGACGTCGAGTTCTCGCTCGCTGATGGCACCAAGTGTCACGGTTGGTGGCTACCGCATCCGAAGCCGATCGCGACTCTGATCTACTGTCACGGCAACGGTGGCAACATCTCCGGCCGAGTCGGCATCCTCGAGCGCCTGCACGCCTTGTCGCTTTCGATCTTCATCTTCGACTATCCCGGCTATGGCCAGAGCGGTGGCGCCCCGACCGAGGCCAGCATCGACGAGTCGGCGTTACTGGCGTGGCAACATGTGCGCGAAACTCGTCAGGTGCCGTCTGAGAAGATCGTCCTGTGGGGCCGTTCGCTCGGCGGCGGCGTTGCCGTCACGCTCGCCTCCCGCAAGCCGTGCGCGGCGGTCGTGATCGAATCGTCGTTCCTGTCGGCGCCCGACATCGGTCAGCGAGCCTATCCGTTCTTCCCGGTCAAGTTGCTGATGCAGGATCGCTTCGACAGCGCCGCGAAGATCGCGCAGGTCACGGTACCGAAGCTCCACTTGCACAGCCGCAGCGACGAAGTCGTGCTCTATGCCAGTGGCCGTGCGTTGTTCGAACTCGCGCCGGAACCCAAGCGATTCGTCGAACTGCACGGCGGCCACAACGACCCGCCCGAGGCCACGGGGGCGGAGGCTGCGGCGCGCGAGTTCTTGAGAGGTTTGTTTCGGTAGTCGGTGTGCAGCAATCAAGTTCGGGCATCGATCCTGCGTTGCCGCTCATGACCATCACAGGTCCACCAGGCTGACGCCACTAGCTCCGTTGCGATGACGGCGTCTGCGCGGTTGACCGCTACACTGTTCCGATGCGTCGCGTTCTCTGCTCACTGCTGCTGTTCGACGTATCGAACGGCCTGCGCTGGACCCTCGGCAAGTAGCGCTGGCGAGCATGTGGGCGATCCGACTCCTGGCCGCCGTGCTCGTGAGCTGTGCAGCGCTCACCGCGCAGCGGACCAACGTCGTCTTGATCATCTCGGACGACCAGGCCTTTGGTGACTTCGGCTTCATGGGGCACGACGCGGTGCGGACACCGCGCCTCGATGAGCTCGCCAACCAGAGCGCCGTGTTCACGCGCGGCTACGTGCCGACCGCACTGTGCCGTCCGAGTCTGGCGTCGCTCGCTACCGGGCTGTTCCCGCACCGTCATGGGATCACCGGCAACGATCCGCTGCCGGGAGTCGATCGACAGTTGTTGGTCGAGCGATTCATGAAGTCGAAGACCGTGCCGGCTCTGCTCGCCGCTCGCGGCTATCGCTGCCTTCAGACGGGCAAGTGGTGGGAGGGGAACCCTCGCGTCGGCGGATTCACCGAGGGGATGACGCACGGTGATCCGAAGCGACGCGCTCGCCACGGTGACGACGGGCTGCAGATCGGGCGCAAGACGATGCAGCCGGTCTTCGATTTCATCAGCTCGAGCGCGAAGGACGAGAAACCGTTCTTCCTCTGGTATGCACCGTTCCTGCCGCACACACCGCACAACCCGCCCGAGCGGTTGCTGGCGAAGTACCGCAAGGATGGTCGGAGTCCTTTCGTCGCCAAGTACTATGCGATGTGCGAGTGGTTCGATGAGACGTGCGGCTTACTCCTCGACCACTTGAAGCAAACAGGGATCGACCAGGACACGCTGGTCCTCTTCGTCACCGACAACGGCTGGATTCAGAAACCGGATAGGGAAGGCTTCGCGGCGCGGAGCAAACGAACGCCGTACGAGGGCGGTGTGCGCACGCCGATCATGGTCCGCTGGCCGGGCAAGGTGGCGCCGGCTCGCCATGCGATGCCGGTCAGCTCGCTCGACCTCGCGCCGACGATCCTGCGTGCCTGCGGTGTCGAGGTGCCGGCGGGTCTCGATGGTGTTGACTTGATGCCACTGTGTCAGGGTAAGAGGAAAACGCGGGCTCCGGTGTTTGGCGCCGCGTTCACGCACGACATCGTCGACCTCGAGGATCCGACGAAGAGCTTGCTGGCGCGGTGGGTCGTGTCCGGTCGCTGGAAGCTCATCGTGCCGGTGGGCCGGCCCTCCGAGCTCTACGACGTCGTTGCCGATCCGCACGAGACGCGTGACCGGACTGGTACGAACGTGCAGCTCGAACAGCTCTTGCGGTCGGCGTACCTGGATAGTTGGTGGAGTGTGAAGATCAAGCCTCGGCCCAACATCCTCCTGGTCGTGACCGACGACCAGCGCAACGACATGCTCGGCTGCGCGGGTCACAAGGTCTTGCAGACGCCGCGGCTGGACGCGCTCGCAGCCGTTGGGGTGCGCTTCACCAACGCCTTCGTGACGACAGCGATTTGTGCCGCCAGTCGAGCGAGCATCCTCACCGGGCTACACCGGCGAACGCACGGCTATACCTTCGGCACGCCACCGCTGGCGCGGGCGCACGTCGAGCGCAGCTACCCGCGGTTGCTGCGCTCGGCCGGGTTTCGCACGGGCTTCATCGGCAAGATCGGCATCCGCCTCGACAAGGGTTCGGCGCGGCGGATGTTCGATGACTATCGCCCCAAGCGGCACCCCTATGTCAAGAAGCAGAGGGACGGCAGCACGCGCCACCTCACCGACATCATTGCTGAGGAAGCAGTGGACTTCGTTCGTGGCGCGAAAGACAGGCCGTGGTGTCTGTCCGTGAGTTTTCATGCGCCGCACGCGCAGGACAACCACGAGGACCAGTACATCTGGCCTGCTGCGCTGGATGGTCTCTACGACGACATCGACATCCCGTTGCCGCCGACCGCCGAACCCGCGTTCTTCGCCGAGCTTCCGGAGTTCTTGCAGGAGTCGCTCGGTCGTGTGCGCTGGCGTTGGCGCTTCGACACCCCCGAGAAGCGCGTACGCATGATGCGTGGCTACTACCGGATGATCACCGGCGTGGACCGAGCCTTCGGGCGCATCCTGGACGAGCTCGACAAGCTGCACCTGGCGGACCACACGGTCGTGATCTTCTCGAGCGACAACGGCTACTTCCTTGGCGAGCGCGGCCTCGCCGGTAAGTGGCTGATCCATGAGCCGTCGATCCGCGTGCCGTTGATCGTTCGCGATCCGCGGCTGCCGGCGCGGCGGGGTGCCACGGTGGGGGCCACGGCTCTCAACATCGACTTCGCTTCGACGATCCTCGATCTGGCTGGCGTTCCGGTGCCGGACACTTATCAAGGCAGGAGCTTGATGGCGCTGGTGCGCGGCACTGATGTCCCGGAGCGGAAAGACTTCTTCTACGAGCACTTGTTTGCGCACAAGAAGATCCCCAAGAGCGAGGGTGTGCGCGGCAAGCGTTTCAAGTACGTGCGTTACTTCGAAGAGCAGCCCGTGCACGAAGAGCTCTACGACTTCGTCACCGATCCGCACGAGACCAAGAACCTCGCGGCCGACCCTGGTTCGGCCAAGGTGCTTGACCAGCTTCGGAATCGATGCGACGAACTACGCGACCGCTACACCAAGCGCGCGCCGCGCTGAGGTCGGCAACTCACTGTACGTCCTGGGTGCGCACGTAGCCGCCTGACTCGTACGGCACCGCGCCTGCACTAGGAGGCCTACTTCGCCATTGGCAGTCGATACCCGAGTGTATCGCGGTTGGGCTTGAAGCCGTGCCCATCGCGGTCGACCCAGATCGGGTTGGTGAAGGCCAAGGGTGCCCATTTTGATTGCTGCGCCTCACCCCACAGCGTCGCGAGGCCGAGCTTCTTGCCGGTCGCCACGAAGATCAGGTGTGCGTCCTCGGTCAGGTTGATCTCGATCGCGTGCTCGAAGCGCACGACCCCGTCCTTGAACAGGTGCGGGTGGCTCTCGCGCGTGAAGTTGAGCGCCTCGGGTTGTCGCGAGTTGACGAGCACCTGCACGCGGTGGATGTCCATCCAGTCGGTGCACTGCACGCGCACGTTGGCCTTGAACGGGCCCTTGAGCACCGTGCTGTCACCGATGCCAGTGCCATCGTCGAGCTCGACACTCAGGAAGGGCCCCGTCGTGACAAACATGCGGCCCGCCTTCGAGTCGCGAATGATCTCCTCCGGTGAGAGGTCCTTCGGCTCGTCGATCGAGGAGCGGACATAGGTGCGCCAGCCGCCGACTGCGTTGTTGAACACGGCGTGCGCATCGGCGACGGCGATGCAGTTCATGCGGATGCCTTGGTTGAGCAACTGAAGCCAGGCGAAGGTCCGGTTGTGGTGCTTCTTGCCGCCGCGCGGGAAGTAGGGGGTCTTGCCGAGGACATGCTCCGACCACACTTCGGCGGCATCGATCAACAACTCCAGCCCCGGGTAGCCACCGTCAGGGATGCCGTCCGCGTTGCGGTCGCGGAAGAGCTTGCCGACTCGAGGGTGGTTGAGGTGAACCCACCGGTATGGCTCGCCGGCCTGGAAGTCGCGCAGAACGATGGCGTTGATGCGCGGGTCCATGTGCCAGTGCGGCGCGCCGCCACCCTGAGCAAAGGGTAAGACCCGGACCGGAAACGCGTTCAGGTGCGCGTTCGGTCCGGTCAACTCCAGACCGACCACGGTGCGCAGCTGCTCGGCCAGTCCGAGGCGTTCGATGTGTGGCGTCCAGTCGTAGATGCGGTTGTGCTCGGTCGTCGGCGCGAACTCGATGTGCTCCACGGCGAGATTGATAATGCGGTCGTCGGTTCCGCAGTAGTTATCGCCGCTTGGCGTCGAGTGATTGTGGAAGTCGGTCGAGATCCACCCCTTCGTGTCGACGACGCGCCGCAGCTTGGCGGCAACCTTCGTGTTGCGACCTGGCGCGACGATGATGGTCCGTTCGAAGTGGTCGAACTCGATGCCTCGTGTGACGACGACCCGATACGTGCCGGGACCGATCTTCTGCGTGAAGCGACCGGACTCCGTCATGTAGAGGTTGCGCACGCCGTGCGCCTGGATGTCGACGCCGAACCATGGGTTCTCGGTCCCGTCGACGCCGATGAACTGGACCTTTGACGGGATCAAGCGTCCGCCCGCGTCGCGCGTCTCGACCGTCACGCTGGCGGCCGGATCGAGGGCGACCTCCAGAGTTTTCTGGCCGCCGGCCTCGATCTCGATTCTGCGTTCGATGTCGGGGCGACCGAGCTCCTTGAAGACGAGGCGATAGCTGCCAGGCGGCAACGACAGGTCGAACAACCCGCTCGCATCCGCGTAGGCGATCAGCGGATCCTTGTCGATCCCGTGCAGTTCGAGCGTCGCCGTCGTGACCGGCGCGCCGCCCGACCTGGCGTGAGCCGTGAGACGGCCGAGCGGTGCGACCAAGGTGGCGATCGTGCTGAATGCGTGCGCTGGTGATGGACCCGGCGCAACGACGGTGAGGAAGGTCTTCTTCTGACCGGGGCGCAGCACGACGGCGCAGGGGCCGGTCATTTGAAGACCACCAAGCCATTCGCCGAAGGTCGCTGCGTAGCCTTGTCGGTCGCTCGGGTTGGTCGCATCACCAGTCCAAATGCCGCGGATGGTCGCGCGACCGTGGAACTCCTTCCAGTGAAACGCAGGGTCGAGCCTCCAGTCCTTGGTCGTACCGTTCTCGAACGTCGACAGGACTGCCAGGAAGTGCCAGTGGTCACCGAGCAAGTAGTCGTGCCGCTGTCCCTTGCCGTTGCCGGTGGCGACGGTGCGCTCGGCACGAACGCCCGGCACGCCGAGCGGATTGTCGGTCGCGCCGATGATGCGCACCGATGACAGCGGACCGGCCAGGTTGCCCGGCCCGAGCCAGGTCAGCTGATCGTTGCCAGAACCGCGCACGCAGAGGTCATAAAGACAGCCTGGCGTCGCCACGTCCCAGTGCGTCATCATGTTGGCCTTGCGGTCCGGCTGGTTGCCCGCGACCGTCGCTTCGATGTGCCGGTTGCGCATCACGAAGTCGCCGATGATCCCGTCGGCTTCCTTGCCGCGCGGCAGCCACGAGGTGTTGTGGTGGTGGATCTCGACGATCTCAGCGGCGTTCTGGGCGCCGGCTGCACCCGCGATCACGAGGAGGGCAGCGGCTGATCGGAGGTTCTGGCTCATGGGCGTGGCCTATTCCCACTCCGTCGGCAGAACGGCCCGGTGGCCCGCGCCAGTTTTTGCATGAGGTCAAGAGGCCCATGCGATCGAGGTCGCCGGGTCGTTCCTCCTTGACGGGCGCACCGCGGAGCCTCGTTTATGGCCGCGGCTACTCCACGTCCGCTTCCTGCCCGTGGCCCTCGAGCAGGAAGCGGTCGGCCAGGAGGGGTGTCGGGGAACTCGTGACTCCGGACGAGCTTCGCAGGGCGAAGTCCGCCTGGAGGCTCTCTTCGATCGCAGCCGGCATGAGGCCGCTGGCCCATCGCCCTGGATCGACTGGGGGGCTCACCGGCAGGCCAGCGAAACAGGCGCCGCGACATCCTCGCTTGGTCCCGCGTAGCACGAGTGCCTGAAGCGTGCGCCGATGCCGCGCCGAGGCATGATGCGTTCATGCGCAGATGGTTCATCTCGCTCGTGCACCTGGCAGCCCAACGCCGCCGACTTGCCGTGGCGCTGCTCCGTTCGATCGGTAAGCCGAACGCCCTGTTCGGGTCCGTTGCCCTGGTGAGCCTCTGGGTCGTGCCGCCTTGTTTCGGGCTGCAGCCGATCGCCAGGAAGGTCTACACGAGCATGCTGTGGTCAGGGCCGGTCGACTTCGGCGAGATAGACATGCTCTTCGTCGCTTCGATGCTGGCGAGCGGCTGCGTCTTCGCGCTCGCGTTCCGCTTCATCAGGAGTTCCGTTGCGGCGATCGCGGTGTGGACCGGCCTCACCACGTTGGCCTCGTTCTTCGTCTATCGCAGAATCGGCTTCGATCCGACGGAGCAGACCTTGTCGTCGCTCGCCGCCTTCGTGTTGCTCATTGTCAGTGCTCTTCTCCTGATGCGGCGCTACGGCGCCCGCTGGTGGGTCTTCGCCGCGGCTTGCATCAGCGCCGCGATCCTGAAGAGTCTCCTGCTGATGGTCGTGATCCCCTCACCCGTGACAACGACGGATTTCGTCAAGACGGCTGGCCTGGGTCTGATCGACGGGCTCCTCCTGTACCTGGCCTTCTACCTGGTGGCGTGCGCTGCTTGTACGGCCGACCACCAGAGCAGACGGGCCTTCAAGAGCCCGTCGCTTACTTCCAGGCGCGGAACGCGAGCACGGCGTTGAGACCGCCGAAGGCGAAGGTGTTCGAGATCGCGGCGTCGAAGCTGCCGCGGCGCGCTTCGTTGGGCACGACGTCGAGGTCGCAGGCTGGATCGGGTTCGGTGAAGTTGGCAGTCGGCGGTGCGACGCCGTCGCGCAGCGCAAGCACTGTGGCCACGGCCTCGATCGCGCCGGCAGCGCCAATGGCGTGTCCGGTCATCGACTTGGTCGAACTGACGAGCAGGTTCTTGGCGTGGTCGCCGAACACCTGCTTGATCGCAGCGATCTCGTTGGCGTCGTTGGCATCCGTACCGGTGCCGTGTGCGTTGACGTAGCCGACCTCTTTTGGGGCGATGTTACCGTCGGCCAGTGCGAGCTCGATCGCCCGCGCCGGTCCGTCTTGTGACGGCATCGTCAGGTGATGCGCATCTGCGGTCATGCCAAAGCCACAGAGCTCGGCGAGGATTGTGGCGTTGCGTGCTTCAGCGGCCTCGAGTGTTTCGAGCACGAGCATCGCACCGCCTTCACCGACGATCATGCCCGGTCGATCCTTCGTGAAGGGGCGACAGGTGTCGTGCGACACGACACGAATCGCATCCCAGGCGCCGAGGTGGCCGCGTGAGAACAGAGCCTCGTGTCCACCCGCCACCATGAGGTCGCACAGGCCGCCACGAAGGTTCCAGAAGGCCAGGCCGATCGCGTGGTTCGACGACGCACAGGCCGTGCTGAGTGTGTAGACGGGACCCATGAACCCGTAGCGCATCGAGATCTGGCTCGCGCCAGCGTTGCTCATGATGCGCGGGATCGTGTGCGGATGGGAGCGGCTCTTGCCTTCGCCATACAGCCGCTTGAAGCACGTATCCTGGGTGCCGATGCCGCCAACCGCGCATCCAGTGACCACGCCGGTCCGCGCGCGTAGCTCGTCGGTCCACTCGAGACCACTTTGCTCGATGGCCTCCTTGGCGGCAATCAGGCCGAACTGCGTCGACCGATCGATCTCGCGCTCGCCGCGACTCTCGAAGAACTCTGCCGGATCGAAGCCGCGGACCTGCCCACCCTGGCTGAAGGTGATGGTCGCTATATCAACGTCTTCGATCGGACCGATCCCCGAGCGCCCCTCGGTCATCGCGCTCCAGAACTCGTCGCGCGAGTTGCCGAGAGCCGAGATGACACCCGTGCCCGTGACGACGACGCGTCGCCTCGAACCAGCTTCGCCGTGCGTCATGTCAAACCTGCGCGCTTGCCCCGCCGTCGGTCTCTGGCGAGCCTCCGGGACGCTTGTAGGTCGGTTGCGTGAGTTTGCCTTCGGCGTTCAGCTGTAGTAAGCGCTCGATGCCGTCGACGACGTCCTTGACCGTCTCCAGGTCCGTCATCTGTTCGGTCGGGACTTTGAAGTCCAAGTCCTCTTCTACCTCGAAGATGATCTCCATCGCGTCCAATGAGTCGACCTTGAGTTCGTCAAAGGTGCTCTCGAGCGTGATGTTCTTTTCGTCAAGCTCGCGCACCTTGGCGATTGCCGCGATGACGGAACGCGTGACGCCCTCTCGGTCGATCAATGGTGGCCTCCTACAGTCGTCTGAGCGGACTATTGTGCCAGAGTCATCTCAAGGGGACAGCAAGCGGGTCAGGATCTCACCGACCACGGCGGGGTCGGCTCGCCCCTTTGTCTTGCCCATGATCCTGCCCTTGAGGGCATCCAGCGCCTTGGTCTTGCCCTTGCGATAGTCGGCAACCGCCTTCTCGCAGGCTCCCATGACTTCCCGCACGATGGGCTCGAGCAGGTGCGGGTCCGAGATCTGCGCCACTCCTAACGCGACGACGGCCTCGGCCGGCGTCTCACAGGGGCCGTCGTTGGCATCGAGGATGCGGTTGAACACCTTCCGCGCGCCGGCGAAGTTGATCAGGCCCGATTGCACGAGGCCGATGATCTCGGCCAGCGTGTTCGGGCGAACCCGCAGCTCGGCGATGCCGACGCCCCGTTCCCCGGCCGCGCGTAGCACGTCGGTTTGGGTCCAGTTGGCGGCCTGCTTGGCATCGTCGCAGGCCTGCCAGGTTGCCTCGAAGTAGTCGGCGATGTCCGGCTCAGCGGTCAGAACAGAAGCATCGTAGGCCGTCAGCCCGGCGCTTTCGTAGCGGTGGCGCCGCGTCTGCCACGATTCGGCCACGAGCTCGCGCTGTGCGTCGATGGTCGATGTCGCCAGCTCGATGGGCGGGATGTCCGGCTCGGGGAAGTAGCGGTAGTCCATCGCCTCCTCCTTGCTGCGCATGCTGCGCGTCTCGCCGCGTGCCTCATCCCAGAGCCGCGTCTCCTGGGCGACCGTGGCGCCGCTGTCGAGGATGGCAGCCTGCCGCGCCAGCTCGAAGTCGAGCGCACGTTCGACCATCTTGAAGGAGTTGACGTTCTTGATCTCGACCTTGGTGCCGAGCGGGGCGTCGCTGGTGCGCCGCAGGCTCACGTTGGCATCGCAGCGCAGGCTACCCTTCTCCATGTCGCAGGTGCTGACCGTCGCGTAGCGCAGGGTGCGCTTGAGACTGTCGAGAAAGGCGTGGGCGTCGGCCGGGCTGTGCAGGTTGGGCTTGCCGACGATTTCGATCAGCGGTACACCGCAGCGGTTCAGGTCGACCAGGCTGTAGCCCGCTTCGTGCGTGCTCTTGCCCGCGTCTTCTTCCCAGTGAATGCGTTCCAGGTCGATGCGGCGTCCGTCACCGAGGTCGACGCTGCCGTTGAGCGCGAACGGTAGGTCGTACTGGCTGATCTGATAGCCCTTGGGCAGGTCGGGATAGAAGTAGTGCTTGCGGTCGAACTTGCTGAAGGGCTGCACGTCGCAACCGAGCGCCAGCGCTGCCCGCACGCCCAACAAGAGCGCTTGCTCGTTGGGCACAGGCAAGACACCGGGGTGTCCGGCGCAGATCGGACACGTGTTGGAATTGGCGAGGGTGCCGAAGGCGTTCGCGCAGTCGCAGAACAGCTTGGTGCGCGTCGACAGCTGCACGTGCACTTCGAGGCCGATGACGGGTTGCCAGTCGGTCATGATGCTCCGGGCCTCTGGTCGTGGAACGTCGTGGCGCGCTGGAAGGTCGTCGCCGCGGCCAGCAGCTTGGCGTCGCCGAGCGCTGGCCCCTGCAGTTGCAGGCCGACCGGCATGCCGTCGTCGTCGAAGCCGCACGGGATCGAGACCGCGGGGATGCCCGCCAGGTTGGCGGGCGTCGTCAGCAGGTCGCACAACCAGAGCGACAACGGGTCGTCGATGCTGTCGCCGATCGTGAATGCGGCCAGCGGTGTCGTTGGGCCGACGATCACGTCTACGTCGGCGAAAGCGGCCTCGAAGTCGCGTCGGATCAGCGTGCGCACCTGCAGCGCTTTCTTGTAGTAGGCGTCGTAATAGCCCGACGACAGGGCGAAGCCGCCGAGCAGGATGCGGCGCTTCGCCTCCTCGCCGAAGCCGGCGCTGCGTGTCTCGATGTAGTGGGTGCGCAGGTCCGTGGCCGGAACTCGATTGCCGTAGCGGATACCGTCGAAGCGCGAGAGGTTGCTGGATGCCTCCGAGGTCGCCACGAGGTAGTAGGCGGCAATGGCGTGCTCGGCGTGCGGCAGCGCCACCGGTCGCACCTCGGCGCCGAGCGAGGACATGGTGTCGATGGCCTCCGCGACGCGGGCCTGGATGGATGCGGCCGGGCTGGCCGAGGCTGGTAGCTCGGCGACACCTACACGCAGGCCAGCGAGATCGCGGTCGCTGGTCGCGAAGGTCTCCGGCAGCGACGTCGCGTCGCGCGGGTCGTGGCCGGCAATGACGGATAGGGCCAGGGCGCAGTCTTCCGCCGACCTCGCGATCGGGCCGATCTGGTCGAGCGAGCTGCCGAAGGCGATCAGCCCGAAGCGGCTGACCCGGCCATAGGTGGGCTTGAGGCCGGTGACGCCGCACAGCGCAGCCGGTTGGCGGATGCTCCCGCCGGTGTCGGTGCCGAGCGCCAGCGGCACCATCCCGCTTGCCACCGCCGCGGCCGAGCCGCCGCTGCTGCCGCCAGGAATGCGGTCCGTGTTCCACGGGTTCCGCGTGATGCCAAAGGCGGAGTGCTCGGTCGACGAGCCGAAGCCGAACTCATCCATGTTGCAGCGCCCGATCGGGATCGCCCCGGCGTCGACCAGTCGTTGCACGGCCGTCGCCGAGTAGGCCGCTCGGTGGCCCTCGAGGATGCGTGATGCGCACGTGATTGGCCAGCCGGCCAGTTGCAGGTTGTCCTTGATCGCGAACGGCACGCCGAACAGCGGACCCCGGTCCTTCGAGGCTTCCAGGCGCCGGGCATGTGCGCGCGCTTCCTCGGCGCGGACCTCCAGGAAGGCGCCGATCTCACCGTCGCTGGCTTCGATCCTGGCGAGAACGCCCTCGACGATGTCGAGAGGCGAGATCTCGCCTGTGGCGGCCGCTTCTGTGAGCGCCCTTGCCGACCGAGGCAGGCTCACGAGCCGAGCACCGGCGGCACGAGGTAGCAGTCCTTGGTCTGCTCCGGCCCGCAGTTCAGGATGTCTTGGCCGTGCGGCAAATCATCCGTCGCGGTGGCCGGTTCGTCTGGACGGGTGACGTTGCGCAGCACCACGGCGTAGGGGCTGGGCTCGACCCCGGCGGTGTCGATGGCGTCGAGCGACCTGAACCAGTCGAGGATCCGCTCGAGTTGACCGGCGATCCGGGCTGCGGTTTGGTCCTCGAGCCGCAGGCGGGCCAGTTCCGCAAGTACTTTGATTTCAGTGGGTTGAGGCTTATCCAAGGCATTCCCCTCCTGGCCCCTGCCCTCAGGACGGCCAGCGCTACTTCGTCGGACATGGTAACGGTCCGGTTTTTCTTTAGAATCCGCCGCCGTTTAGGCCAGCGCCCTGAGGGACGGGGCCTTCTACAACTATCGGAGCAATCCCGAAGACACAACATGGGTTCTGCACCTGAACTGATCGTGATCGGCTTGGCCTGCAATCTTGTAGGCCTATTCCTGCTCGCGAACTCCATCGTGTTCCGCAGTCCGCGACATCTGATCGCGGAGTTCTTCGGCGTAGGGAAGGGCACCCTACGTCCCCTGCGGGACTACGTTCTCAACAAGATCCAGGTCGTCCTGGGCTTCCTGTTCCTCACCGGCGGGCTCGTCTTGCAGGCTTGGTCCTTCCTGGCCCAGGTCGAGAACAAACTGCCGACCATCCTGATCTGTGGCGTCCTTGTGGCCGTCGCGTGCGGTGTGGCGCTCGGCGGCACGCTCTATAGCCGGCGTTCGTTCCGCCACTACCTGCGCGAGTTCTTCCATCAGAACCCGTTCCCGTTTGCCCAGAACATGGAACTGACCAAGCAGATCGGCAAGGCCTTCGGCATCCCGACGCAGCCCGACGAGAGCGTCGAGCGCTACGTCGCCCGGGTCATGCTGGCGCTCGGTCTCGATCCCAAGGCCCCCGTGCTGGATCCGGTACCGCATCGTAAGCAACGCCTGCGCGAGATGGCGCCGTTGCCGCTCGAGGAGCGCCAGCCGGAGAGCCGCTTCCAGGTTGTGAGCTAGCAAGAGCAAGGCTCGTCCTCGTCTGAGGTCGTGCTCATGCTCGTGGGCGAGCGGGTCGCCTGGCGGCGGGCTGCATGGCTCTAGCGCAGGAGGTACCTGTTGTGCCGCAGTTTCTCCCGCTGCTGCAGTGCGTCCAGTTGGGCGCGCATTGCGGTGACGACGGGGCGGTCGCCGAATGTGCGCTCGAGGTTCTGCACGGCGGCGTGGATCTGGGTCGCATAGACCGCGAAGTGGTTGAGGACGAGCTTGTTTGCGATGCGGATTTGGGCCGGCTCGTGCATGCCCGGTTCCAGTTCGAGCGCGCGGTGTAGTTCCGAGAAGGCTCGCGCCTTGTCGAGTTCGTCGTCATGGAGTTCGGCGAGACGGAGCGCGGCGTTGGCCGCCACGGGCTTCTTGAACAGGCCCGTCAGGCGCACGCGTAGGCGCAGCACCTCGCCGGGGTCGGCGACGTTGAAGAAGTCGAGCGATGCCGCACGTTCGTGCTCGGCGTTTGGTGCCGATGCGTGGAACGGCGGGTCGAGGTAGTCGGCCAGCGATAGCATCGAGCTCTTCGGCAGCGCCGCAAAGGTGATGCGGGAGAGGAAGCGTCCCTGGTAGCGCAGGTGCAGCCAGCTGTCGCCGAGGCCGTAGCCCAGGTGCTGGCGGTCGTCGGTCAGGACCGGGGCATCGAGTTTCGCGAGCGCGTCGGGGCCAGCGATGAGCAAAGGCACGACGGCCTGGAAGGTCGCGATGTCGAACCTGCAGCGTGGCGACCAGCGCTTGCCGGCCAGATTGCGTTCCTTCGCGAGCGTCTTGCATCGTTCTATGATCGCGCGCAGGTCGAAGGTCGGCCGCCGCGGGTAGCTGAGCACCATGAAGTCCTCGTTGCCCTGCCTGACGACGAAGCTCTGCGGGAACACCGAGACCTGCGTGGCGAGGATCGCGCGCGCGTCGTTCGGTGTGACGCGGTAGAGCGGCAGCCACTGCATGAAGACGCCTCCCGGGGCGAGCGCGCGGCGGACGGCGCGGTAGAACTCGACCGAGTACAGCGTGTGCACGCCGTCGGCGCGTGGTGGTGGGGGTTCCATCGAGATGACGTCGTAGGACCCCGCGTGCGCGCGCTGAATGAAATGACGCCCGTCATCCAGGTGGAAGGTCACGCGAGGGTCGCGGCCCAGGTCGTGGTTGTAGGCGCCGAAGCGGCGCCGCGTCAGGTCGACGATGCTGCGCGAGATGTCGACCACGTCGAGGCTGTCGATCGGATAGGCGAGCAACGCGCCGAAGGACTGGCCCGAGCCGAGGCAGACCCCGAGACAGTGGCTCGGCAGTTTCTTGCCGGGATAGAAGAGCACTGGCAGGTGCCCCTGCACGACCTGTCCCGGGATGCCCTCCTCGTGGATCGTTGCCATCGATACGAAGCCCGAGCACAGCTGGGTCTTGCCGTCCTTGTTGAGCACGAACGAGGTCGTTAGCGGTCCCTCGACCACTTCGACGAGCCGCGGCTGTTGCTGGTCGGGCTTCGGCGCGAAGCGGTTGACGGTGCGCCGTGCCAGACCGAGCTTGGTGATCGTGGAGGTGGTCAGGTCTTCGCTGGCCGCAAAGGCGACGACTGCGATCCCTCCTGCAGCGCTCGCGATCCAGCCGGGCACGTTCGTGGGCGCGAACTTGACTTGCACGACGAGCGCGAGCAGTAGCGCGCCCGTGCCGAGGATGATCCAGGTGCCGTGCAAGCCCGTGAGCGGCAGCAGCAGGTAGCCGGTCGCGAAGGCGCCGGCGCTCGAGCCGAGCGTGCTCCAGAAGGCCAGCCTGCCCGAGGTCGAACGTAGCTCCGTGCTGGCGCGAGTCGCGGTGGCGATCAGCGCCGGGAGGCCGACACCGAGTAACATCGCCGGCAGGAAGACGACCAGCCCGACCTTGAGCAAGGGGCTCGTCAGGATCATGTCCAGCCGTTCGCTCAACAGCGCGGACTTGGGCTGCACCTCGAGCGACTCGAGCGCGCGCCAGCCACCTTGCTCGGTCGCCAGCGCCGCGATCTGCGGGCTGAAGTCGACCCAGTCCCAGCACCACATGGTGTGCATGGCGAGCGCCGGCACGAGGGCCAATGCTGTGGCGAGGACGGTGACTGGCGCGATGCCGTAGCGCAGCAAGGCCGCGACGATGAGGCTCCCGGTGGCGAGCGCCGCGAGGAAGACGGCGAGCAGCGACGCGGTGGTCCACACGGATCCGACTTCGAGCAGCGAGAAGTAGCGGGCCCAGCCGACCTGGAAGCCGATCGCGAGCATCCCCGAGCCGAAGGCGACCCCGCCGAGTATGCCGAGGGGCGACTCCGGGGCGGCGACCGCGTTGGGCGGCGAATGTCGCAGGAAGGCGAGCGCCGCGACGGTGCCGAGGGCCAGGTTGCCGCAGCCTGCGACCACGCTTGTTCCGTTCCAGCCGAGGGCAGGGATCGCCCAGTAGGCAGTGACCACGACGCCGGCCACTGCGCCGAATACGTTGATGCCGTAGAGCAGGCTGGCCTTGGCCCCGATTGTGTCGTCGCGCGTGACCAGTCCGTCCAGCAGCAATGGCAGCGTGCCGCCCATCAAGAAGGTCGGCGGAAGAAACAGCAGGAACAGCAGCGCGAAGCGCGTGCCGAACAACAGCACGGTGCTGTCGGCGACGATCGGGTAGAGCGCCCCGTAGGCCGACTCCACGAGGTCGAACAGCAGCGGGAAAGCGAGCGCGAATGCGCCGATGCCGAGCTCGAACAGGCCGTAGAGGAGCAGTGGCGAGCGGTGCTTGCTGCGCAGGTAGCGCCCGACGATGCGACTGCCAAAGGCGAGACCGACGAAGAACGACGTCAGCACGGTCGCGATCGCGATGTGACTCGCGCCGACGACCAGACCGGCCTTGCGAATCCACACGAGCTCGTAGCTGAGGCCGAGCGCGCCCGAGCAGAAGAACAGGATCGACGCGAGAGCGAGGGTCGATCTCATCGAGGTCGTCTTTTCCAGGCAGTGGCGAGGGGGCGGGAGACGGCCATCGCGCCGATGGTAGCAGGCGGGCCCTCATGGTTTCGCGCGATCGTTCGGCACGCTCGCCCATTCTTCATGGCATGAAGAGTGGATCGAAGAGGTCGAGGGTCATGGCGCGCTGGTGGCTACGCCAGCTGAGCCGTTTGCTCGAAACATCGCTGTTGCCCCGGGTCTGTCCGGGTTGTGGTGGCGCGGCCCGCGTTGCCGGCACGCTCTGCCCCGCGTGTGCACGGATGCTGGAGCCCGTGGTTGCAGGGGCGGCCTGCCCCCAGTGCTGCGGTGGCCTGCCGTGCGACGATTGTGCGAGGTTTCGCGGCCCGATCGGCCGGGTGCAGGCCGCCTTCCACTATCGCGGCACCGCGGGCGGTCTCGTGCGCCGCCTCAAGCTCGAAGGTGACTCCGGGGCGTTGGGCTTGCTCGGTCGGGCCCTGGCGCGGCGGTTCGTGCGCGGTGATGCGGCCTATCGCCGTTTCGTCGTCGTCCCGGTGCCGCTCGCACGTCGGCGTTGGCGTGAGCGGGGTTTCAACCAGGCGGCGGCGCTCGGCACTTTTGTCGCTCGACGACTCAGCGTTCCGCTAAAGGAGCACGCGCTGACACGCGTACGCGAGACCGAGCCGCAAGGCAGCGCGCTCGTCAATAGCCGGCGCAGGAACGTCGAGCGCGCATTCGCCGTGCGCCGCGTGTCGAAAACGTGTGTGCTTCTCGTCGATGATGTGATGACCAGCGGCGCGACGTTGCGCGAGTGTGCTCGCGTGCTACGCCGCGCCGGCGTACACGAGGTCGAGGCCGTCGTCGCCGCGACCGCGCGCCGCTAGTGGGTCAGCGCGGCAGTGGGGTGAGCACTAGGCCGTGTCGCTGGCCTCCGACTTGAGCCGGTCGAGGTCCGCTGCTTCGCCGAGTGCGACGAGGATGTCGCCAGCGCCGCAGACCAGCTCGTCGGAGGGGTTGAAGCGCATGGCTCCGTCCGGGCTGCGGACGGCGACGATGATCACGCCGAAGCGCTGGCGGAAGCTCGAGCCCTGGATCGTTTGGCCGACGAAGCGGCACGAGTTGGCGATCCTGACTTCGTCCATCCGGAGCGAATGCTCGCCCCTGCTCGTCATCAGGTCGACGAAGTCCAGCACGTTGGGTTGTGTGACTGCCTGGGCCAGGCGACGGCCGCCGAGAATGGTCGGAAGGATCACTCGATTGGCGCCGGCGCGCCGTAGCTTGCGCTCGACGCGCTCGTCGGAGCCGCGCGCGACGACGCGGATGCGGCCGTTCAGAAAGCGGGCGCTGAGGGTCAGGAACACGGACTCCGCGTCGTTCTGCATTGCCGCCACGAGCACCTCGGCCACCGGCACGCCCGCCTGACCGAGCACGTTCTCGTCCGTTGCGTCGCCTTCGATTGTCATGAAACCGTCGTCACGCAGGTCCGCGAGCAGCGCTGGATCGCGGTCGACGCAGACGACTTCGCGCCCAGCCTCCTTGAGTTCACGTGCGGCGAGCCTGCCGATGCTGCCCATTCCGCACACCACGACGTGGCCGTGCAGTGCTCCGATCTGTTTTGTCATCTTGCGGAACCCCAAATGTTGGGCGAGGTCGCCCTCGACGATTTGTGAGACCATCAAACTCGCCGCGTAGGCACCCGTGCCGACACCGCCGGGGATCAGGACCGCGAGGAACGCCATGTCCTCGGTCGCGAGCTCCACAGCGGGCCGCTGGTAGCCTACCGTCGACAGGGTGATCACCACCTCGTAGGTGGCCTGGATCCAGCCCAGCCCGAGCTTGAAGTGGAAATAGGCAACGCCGACCACCGCGATGGCAGCCATGACGCTCAGCGTTTTGAGCAAACGGCGGTCCCCAACCACGCTGGCATTGTAGGCAGAGGGAGTGCCCTGGCGGGCACTCCGTTTACTCTCCTGCGGTTGACTGCTACCTGCGGCGGCGCTTCGGCCCCGTCGGCTTGGCCTCGTCCTTGCCACGCCTGCTCGCGTTCAGCTTGAGCATGATCTTCTTGCCCTTGCGTCGGACTTGCAGCTCGAGCATGGTCTTGCCGGAGCGCAGCAGGTCGCGCAGCGTCCGCCGGAACTTGCCGGGTTCGTTGGCAAGCTTGCTGCCGTCGAGCGCGAGCAGCTTGTCGCCCTTCATCAGGCCGAACATCTTGGCCAGGCCGCCGTCTTCGACCGACTTGACGACCATCTTGTCTGACAGCTCGCCCTGGAAGCGGGCCATGGCGACGCGGTTGCGCGCCGGTCTTGGCCCGGACGGTATGCGCTCGTCGAGGTTGGCCAGCGCGAGTGCGCCGAGTGCGGC
>NYZE01000014.1 GCA_002685965.1 Planctomycetota bacterium
CGCTGGCGGCGGCGCCAGCGGTCTCCTGTGCCTTGGTGGCTTCCTGGTAGAGGATCTGGCCGATCTGCTCGGCCGCGGTCTGCAGTTCCTCGATGGCCTTTTGGATCGCCGCCGCGTCCTCGCCTTCCTTGGCAGACTCAAGCGCCGTCTTCTTGGCCTCGATCTCGGTCTTGGCCTCGTCCGGCACCTTCTCGCCGTGCTCCTTCAAGATCTTCTCGATCTCGTGCACTGCGGCGTCGGCCTTGTTGCGCGCTTCGACCAGGTCGCGACGGTCCTTGTCCTCCTCCGCGTGTGCCTCGGCTTCCTTGCGCATCCGCTCGACGTCGTCATCGCTGAGGCCGGAGCTCGTCTGGATGACGATCTTCTGCTCACTGCCCGTGCCCTGGTCCTTGGCCGACACGTTGAGGATGCCGTTCGCATCGATGTCGAAGGTCACGTCGATCTTCGGCATGCCACGCGGCGCTGGTGGAATGCCAGCGAGCTGGAACTTGCCGAGCGTTCGGTTGTCGCCGGCCATCGGTCGCTCGCCCTGCAGGACGTGAATGTCGACCGCGGTCTGACTGTCGGCAGCCGTCGAGAACGTCTCGGTCTTGGCCGTCGGAATCGTCGTGTTGCGCGAGATCAGTACCGTGCACACGCTGCCCAGCGTTTCGATGCCGAGCGACAGCGGTGTCACGTCGAGCAGCACCATCTCGCCGACGTCCTCGCCTGCGAGCTGACCGCCCTGGATCGCGGCGCCAAGCGCGACGACCTCGTCCGGGTTGACAGAACGATTGGGCTCCTTCTGGAACAGCTCCTTGACCAGAGCCTGCACCAACGGCACGCGCGTCGACCCGCCAACAATGACGACTTCGTCGACCTCGACGGGCTTGAGCTTCGCGTCCTGAAGCGCCATCACGCAAGGCTCGCGACAACGCTCGACGAGCGACTCGATCAGCTGCTCGAACTTGGCCCGCGTCAGATTGAGGTTGAGGTGCTTCGGCCCTGACGCATCAGCAGTCACGAAGGGCAGGTTGATCTGCGTCTGCACAGCCGAGCTGAGCTCGACCTTGGCCTTCTCCGCCGCCTCCTTGAGGCGCTGCATCGCCATCTGGTCGCCAGCTAGGTCGATGCCGCTCTCCTTCTTGAACTCGGCCGTCATCCAGCGGATGACCGCCCCGTCGAAGTCGTCGCCACCCAGGTGTGTGTCGCCGTTGGTCGACAACACCTCGAAAACGCCATCCCCGAGGTCGAGGATCGACACGTCGAAGGTGCCGCCGCCAAGGTCGAAGACAGCGATCTTCTCGTTCTTCTTCTTCTGCAGGCCATAGGCCAGCGAAGCAGAAGTCGGCTCGTTGATGATGCGCTCGACGGTCAGGCCCGAGATCAGGCCGGCGTCGCGCGTCGCCTGGCGCTGCGAGTCGTTGAAGTAGGCCGGGACGGTGATGACCACCTTCTCAACGGTCTCGCCGAGATAGGCCTCAGCCGACTCCTTGAGATACTGCAGGACCATCGCAGAGATCTCCGGCGGCGTGTAGTCCTTGCCACGAATGCGGACCTTCACGAGTTCCTCAGCGCCGCCCACGATCTCGTAGGGCACCATCTTCTCCTCGTCGCCAACCTCGGAATGACGCCGCCCCATGAACCGCTTGATCGAGTAGATCGTGTTCTGTGGGTTGGTGACTGCCTGCCGCTTGGCAGGAGCTCCGATGAGCCGCTCACCGCTTTCGGTGAACGCGACGACCGAAGGCGTCGTGCGCGCGCCTTCGAGGTTCGGGATGACGACCGGCTCGCCGCCTTCGAGGACCGAGACGCACGAGTTCGTGGTGCCGAGGTCGATACCGATGATCTTGGACATGTTTGCTCCCTGCGACCGTGGTGGTCGCCCCCCTTCCTAAACAAACCTCATGCCAGGTCGAAAAAATCGTTGTTACCCCTTATGGAGACCCGACTTCCCTCCGAGCGACCGGAACAGCAACGTGCCAAAGTGACAGAGTCCGCCCCACCCTGTGTCAGTCGATGGCACGCCAAAGGTAGATGGCGGCGGCGCTGCGGTAGGGGGCGAAGCGGTCCCCGAGCGCGCTGAGTTCCGCAACGCCGTCGACCGAGTACTCCTGCTGGGCCCCTTTCTGGATGCCGTAATCGCCAATCGGCCACACGTCCGGACGGCCAAGCGAGAACATCAGGAACATGTGCGCCGTCCACACGCCGACGCCCTTCAGCGCCGTCAGCTGTTCGATCAGTGGCTCGTCGTCGAAACGGTCGAGGCCGCGCAGCCCGCCAGTCTTGGCGAACCGCGCAATCCCGCGCAGGTAGCCCGACTTCTGGGCCGACAGGCCAATCGCGCGCAGCGCTGGCAGGCGGGCCTTGGCCAGCGAGTCCTGGGTCGGAAAGCGAGCACGGAAGCGCTTCAGGATCGTGCGCGCCACCTTGGTCGACAACTGCTGGCTGATGATCGATCCGCAAAGCGCCGCGTAGGGGCGCCGCAGCCGCCACCGCGCCGGACCGTGCGTCCGGATCAAGGCAGCCATGGTAGGGTCGCGCCGCAGGCGGCGTAGCGCGGCGGGCGTGGCGACGAACTCCCTTGGGCGCGGCATCTGCGGTGATGGTAAGGCCCCTCCCTGCCGCGCGAATCCCCCGCGCCAAGTTCCGCCCTTCACTCGAAGTCGAAGGTGCCCACGGGCTGTCCATGGAAGGGTTTCGGTCTCCTGACGCGCTTCAGGAACTGAACCGCTATGCTCTCCGACAGGAGGGTGTAGATGCCGGGAGGCTCTGAGGAAGGCACCCGCTGGACCCAGACCGGGGCTGGCGACGGGGAGGAGCAGGAGTTCGATCGCGCGCTACGGCCGCGACGGCTTGCCGAGTTCATCGGCCAGCAACAGGTCTGCGCCAACCTGGACATCGCAACACGCGCGGCTCGCCAGCGCGGTGAACCGCTCGACCACCTCCTGTTTTGCGGTTCGCCAGGCCTCGGCAAGACCACCCTCGCCTTCCTGATCGCGACGGAAATGGACACCGAGGTGGTGGTCACCTCGGGACCGGCCCTGGCCGGACCCAAGGACCTCGCCGGAACGCTGACGCGGCTCGAACGCGGTGACGTGCTCTTCATCGACGAGGTGCACCGCCTGCCGCGCGCCGTCGAGGAATACCTCTACACGGCGATGGAGGACCACGCGATCGACATCGCGCTCGATCCCGGTCCGTCCGGACGCACGCTGCGCATGAACATCGCGCCGTTCACCCTGGTCGCGGCAACGACGCGGGAAGGCCTGCTCGCGGCGCCCTTCCGCAGCCGCTTCGGCATCATTGAGCGGCTGCTGCCCTATCCCGATGACGACCTGTTCCAGATCCTGAAGCGCGCCGCCGGCCTCTTGAACTTCCCGACCGACGACGAAGCCGCGGCGGAAATCGCTCGACGTTCGCGCGGCACACCGCGCGTCGCGCTGCGCTTGCAGCGGCGCTTGCGCGACCTGGCGCAGGTGCGCGGCGCGGCCCACCTCGATCACTCGACAGCCATCGAGGGCCTCGACCAGCTCGGCGTCGACGTACTCGGCCTTGAGCAGATCGATCGCGAGCTGCTCATCGCGATGATCGAACGTGGCGGCGAGCCGGTCGGCCTCAAGACTCTGGCCGCTGCCGTGGCCGAAGCAGAGGACACGCTCGAGTCGGTCATCGAGCCGTATCTCCTGCGGATCGGCTTCCTCAACCGAACGCCACGCGGGCGCCAACCCACCGAGAAGGCTTACCGTCATCTCGGCCGCACGCCGCCGACGCTCGCGTTGCGCCAGAGCTGCCAGCAGGGCCAGATCGACTTCGGCGAACAACGGTGAACCTCGTGCGCGACCGTCGCGCGCTCGTCGCTCTCGTGGCAGCGCTCGGGCTCGCCTTTCTCGCCTCCCACGTGTTCAGCTGGACCGAGCCCAAGGCAGCAACGGCGGCCGGTCCGGGCATCCGCGTGCGCCTGCTCGGCGAGCCCAAGCTGTTCACGATCGACGGCTCCATCGAACCCATGGCGGAGGTCGGGCGCGAACTCCGGCCGCCGATCGAGGTGCGCACACAGAGCAACGGCCTGTTGCTGATCGACACAACCGGACCGGTAGTGCTCGACCAGGACAAGCTCCGTCTGTCCTGGAGTGGCCGCGCGACGTTGCGCTACGACAGCAATGGCACGAGGCGCGAGACGAGCCAGATCGGAGCGCTGCAGGTCGCCAAGCGCGGCGACAAACTGCTCCTGATCCTGCACCTGGACTTCGAGCTCTACGTGACCGGTGTCGTCGCGGCCGAGGTCGGCGGCCGCTTTCCGCTAGAGGCACTGAAGGCTCAAGCTGTCGCCGCCCGCGGCTACGCACTGTCAGCCCAGAGACGCCGCCGGGACCGCTCCTGGGACGTGCGGGCGAGCCCCGCCGATCAGGCCTTCGTCGCACCGTCCGACGAACCCGCCGTCGTGCGCGCCGTGCGCGCCACCACGGGCCTGTACCTGTCGTGGCAAGGTCTACCGCTGCGCTCGTACTACCACTCGACCTGCGGCGGGCGCACCCGCGATGGCCGCGAGTGCTTCGGTGACGTGCCGGCTGCGCCGTTCGCGTCGCAGTACTGCAATGCATGCCGCACAGCGCCCCGCTTCCGTTGGCAGCGAACGCTCGACCACGCCGGATTGCGCACACTCTGCGCCACTGGCAACACGGTCAGCTTGCAGCCGAAGACACGCAGCGCGCGCGGTGACTGGCGCACGTTTGGCGCCAGCGGCGGGGGAACGACGACCGAGCACTACATCCGCAGGCTGATGCGCCTCGCACAGCTGCCGAGCCCGTGGATCGACCACGTGGAGCCGACAGCCAGCGGCGTGACCATCTTCGGACACGGCTTCGGGCACGGCGTGGGACTGTGCCAGTACGGCGCGGCGGCGCGCGCGCGTAGCGGCTGGAACCACCGGCGCATCTTGCAGCACTACTACCCGGGCGCTGAACTGAGCACCCTACGCGCGGCCCAATAGCCACCATGCCGACCCACTTCGAACTGCTCCGATCCTCGGCCCCGGATGCGCCACGACGCGGCCGCCTGGTCACCGAGCACGGAACGTTTCAGACGCCCGGCTTCGCGCCCTGTGCGACTGCTGGTTCGGTCAAGGGCCTGCTCCCCGAGCAGGTCACGGCAAGCGGAACCGAGTTGATCCTCGGCAACACCTACCACCTGGCACTGCGCCCGGGCGCCGACCTGGTGCGAGACGCCGGCGGTCTGCACCGCTTCATGGGCTGGAAGGGTCCGATCCTGACCGACTCAGGCGGCTACCAGGTCTTCTCCCTCGCCGGCAAGCGTGCGATAACCAACGATGGGGTTTCTTTCGCTGGCCCCGACAGCGGACAGGAGCTGTTTCTGTCGCCACTCACCGCGCTCGAGATCCAGCGCGACCTCGGCTCCGATATCGCCATGGTGCTCGACGAGTGCCCGCCGCATGCCTGCTCGCGGCAGCAGCTCGAGCGGGCGCACTCGCGCACTCTAAGCTGGGCGCGCACCGCCCGCACGATCCACCGAGACTGGGGCGGCATCGACCGCGGCCAAGCGCTGTTCGGCATCGTCCAGGGCGGCGGTGAGCGCGAACTGCGTGAACAGTCGTGCGACGAACTCGTGGCCCTGGACTTCGACGGCTACGCGATCGGCGGCGCCTCGGTCGGCGAACCCAAGCCGGAGATGCATGCGACGATCGGCTGGTGCACGCCGCGCCTGCCCGAGGACCGCATCCGCTACCTGATGGGCGTCGGCGACCCGGACGACTTGGTGCTCGCGGTATGTCGCGGTGTCGACATCTTCGACTGTGTCGCGCCGACGCGACACGGGCGCAACAACCGGGTCTGGGTGCCACAAGGAACGCTCAACCTCAAGAACGCCCAGCATAGGGAGTCCTTCGTACCGTTACAGGCCGGCTGCGCGTGCCCGGCGTGCAGCAACTTCACGCGCGCCTACATCCGCCACCTCGCCGTGGCCAAGGAGATGCTCGGCGGCATCTTGCAGAGCCTGCACAACCTCTGGTTCCTGCAGAGTCTGATGCGCGGGCTGCGCGAACGCATCGAGACAGGATCGACGCGCGACGATCTCCTGGCGTGGTTCCGCGCCGACTATCCGGGCTGGTCAACCGACCGCGCTACCTGAGAGTCACGGCTCTCGTCGTCGGCCACGTTCGGTCCGATGACAGGCGAGCGACGATGAGCGCGATGATGAAAGGGACCACGCGTTCGAGCGTTCCCGCCCAGGAACCCAGCCCCCACCCCTTGTTGGCCGCATAGGCAGCCACGCTGAGCGAGAAGCCGAGCGACATGGCGAGCAGAGTGCCACCGGGACGGACCGGCCCACGCAGCACCGTGACCAGGAGCACTGGACCGAAGGCGCAGCCCATCGCCGACCATGCGAACAACACCATCGAGAAGATGCTGTCGTTCCAGGTCAACGCCGCAATCACGGCGAAGGCCGACAGCGCCACGATGGCCCAGCGCGACCGGCGCAGGAAGGTCTTGCCGCCGCCACCGAGCCCCAAGTCGTGGGTGACCGTCGAGGCGGCGACGAGCAGTTGACTGTCCGCGGTGGACATCACCGCCGACAGCACCGCAGCGATCATGATTCCAGCAAAGACCGGGTCGAGCAGTTTGTTGGCGGTGGCGATAAAGGCCGTCTCGCCATCCGCAAGCACGGGCAGTAGCACCCGAGCGCAGAGGCCAACGACGATCATCCCGGCGTAGACCACGACGGCCCAGCCGATCGCCACCCGACGCGCCATGCGCATCTCGTTCTCGCCGTCACGCAGGGCCATGAATCGGTTGACTACATGCGGCTGGCCAGGATAGCCAAGGCCGATGCCGAGCAGGCCGATCACCAAGCCAGCAGCGGCCGGCAAGCCCATGTTGCTGAACACATTGGCGTAGCCAGGGACGTCGACACGGGCAATGCCATCGAGTAGACCAGCGACGCCGATATGTGCGACCGCGACCACCGGCAGCACGATGGCGGTGCCAGCCATCACGAGTCCCTGCAAGGTATCAGTGATGCTCACCGCCCAGAAACCGCCGAGCAGCGTGTAAGCAACAATGATCACGCTGCCAATCAGGATGCTGGCTTCCTGCGACACCTCGAACGTCGCCGCGAAGCTCTTTCCCGCCGCTTGGAACTGCGACGCGACGTAGGTCACGAGCGAAACGAGGATGATCAGAGAAGCGACCAGGACGATCGCGCGGCGCCCACGCGCCAGCACATCGGTGGTCGTCAGTGCCCCGCTGGCGTGAGCGTGTCGTTGCAACGCTGGCGCCAGCACGAACCAGTTGAGGCAGAAGCCGCCGACACAGGCCGGGAACAACCAGATCGCCGACAGCCCGCTCTTGTAGGCCAGACCGCTGACGCCGAGCAGCGTCCACGCCGACGACGAGCTGGCCGAGGCGCTGATCGACGCGACGATCGGTCCCATCCGCCGACCCGCTAGAAAGAAGTCGGCACCATCCTGCGTGCGCCGCGACGCCAGCACGCCTATCGCCAGCAGAACGATCTTGTAGACGACCAGCGTGACGAGGACGGTCATGACGCCATCAGTGCTGCAAGGAGCAGGGCGCAAGCGATGGCCAATGACGAGGCTCTCACGCGCTGGATCCTAGCCGACCGGCAGTGGCAACGGAGCGGTCGTGCCAGCAGGTTTGTAAGGCGGCAAATAGACCAGGTGTCACATATGGTGTCCGGCACGATGTGGGACACGCCGACCAACGAGACGCTGCGCGAGTGGGTCGTCAACGCACACGGACGTAGCTTCGCCTTGATCGAGGACTTGAGCGACGCGCAGTGCATGGTGCCGCGGTCGCCGATCCTGACACCGTTCGTATGGGAGCTGGCACACACGGCCTGGTTCAGCGAGCACTGGGTGCTGCGCCATGCACGCCGGCAACCGGCGATGTACGACAACGGCGACGCCACCTACAACTCTGCACAAGTGCCGCACCCGACGCGTTGGGACATGAACCAACTGCCGCGAGCGGAGGTGCACGACTACTGCAATCGCGTGCGCGACGGCGTGCTCGCGGTGCTCGACAGCGACCTATCGGAGACCGATCGCTACTTCGTGCAGCTGGCGGTGTTCCACGAGGACATGCACGCCGAGGCCTTCACCTACATGCGCCAGACGATCGGCCTGCCCCCGCCGGCCTTCTGTGCCAAGATCGCAGTCTGCGGCGCGGCCTGCGACGGCGACGTGAGGATCGACGGCAGCACCTTCGTACTCGGCGGCACCCCGGACATGCCCTTCGTGTTCGACAACGAGAAGTGGGGCCACGAGGTCGAGATCGCGCCGTTTTCGATCGCGCGTGCCTGTGTCACGCAACAGGACTTCGCGGACTTCATCGACGCGGGCGGCTACGGCGACGATCGACTGTGGAGTGACGCTGGCCGCGCCTGGCGCGACGAGAGCGGCGCCGAGCATCCGATCTACTGGCGCCGTGCCGATGGAGGCTGGCAGCGGCGTGACTTCGCCGAGTGGGTCGAGCTCGAGGCGAGGCTGCCGGTGCACCACGTATCGTGGTTCGAGGCCGAGGCCTTCTGCCGCTGGGCCGACCGCAGACTGCCGACGGAAGCGGAGTGGGAGCTCGCCGCGGGCGGCGTCGACAAGCAACGCTTCCCCTGGGGCAACGACACCAGGGCTTGCGCGAACCTCGACTGGCGTGACGCCGGGGTGACTGACGTCGCGGCGTTCGAGGACAGCGACAGCGCACAGGGTTGCAGGCAGATGATAGGCAACGTGTGGGAGTGGACCGCGACGACCTTTGAACCCTTCCCGGGCTTCGTGAAGGACCCGTACGAAGACTACTCGGCGCCGTTCTTCGGCACGCGCAAGGTGCTACGCGGCGGCAGCTGGGCCTCGACCGCGCGCATGCTGCGCGCGACCTGGCGCAACTTCTTCGAGCCGCTGCGCAACGACGTGATCGTGGGATTCCGCACCTGTGCTCGATGAAGATCCTGCTTGCGACCCCCTCCCGTCCTGGCAACGCGACCGGCAACGCCGCGACATCCGGGCGCTGGGCACGCCTCCTGCGTGAGCTCGGCCACACGGTATCCCTCGTCGAACACTACGACGGCACGGCCGCGGATCTCTTGATCGCATTGCACGCGCGCAAGTCAGCCACCACCGTCGATCGCTTCCGCAGGGCCTTTCCGGGCCGACCAGTGGTCGTCGGCATGGCCGGCACGGACTTGTACCTGGACCTGCAAGAGAGCGAGCGCACGCGACGCACGGTCGAAGCGGCGACCCGGATCGTCGTTCTGCAGAAGCTCGCGCTGCAGGAACTGCCACGGAGCGTGCGCCGTCGCGCCGTCGTGATCGAGCAGTCAGCACGGCCTCCGATGACGCGCACCGCTCCACTGACGAGCTGCTTCGAGGTGCTCGTCATCGCCAACCTACGTGCCGTCAAGGATCCTCTGCGCACTGCTTTGGCGACGCGCGGCATGCCCGTCGAGTCGCGCATCCGCGTCACTCACGTCGGCGCGCCGCTGCACGCTGGCTACGAGCAGCGCGCCACGCGCGAGACCGCGTCCAACCCGCGCTATCGATACGTCGGCAGGCAACCGCATGGACGCACCATGCGACTCGTGCAACGCGCGCGCGTCCTTTGCCTTACTTCCAAGGCCGAAGGCGGCGCCAACGTCCTCGGCGAAGCGATCGCCTGCGGCACGCCGGTGCTGGCTTCCCGGATCGACGGCTCACTCGGCTTGCTCGGTGCAGACTACCCGGGCTTGTTCGAGGTCGGTGCGACGGCGGAGCTGCGCGAGCTGCTGTTGCGCGTCGAGCGAGACCCGCGGTTCCTGCGGCAGCTGGCCGCAGCGGGGCGTCGCCTGGCGCCGCTGTTCACACCGGCGCGTGAAAAAACGGCATGGCGCAGGCTTCTACAATCACTAAAGCCGTGAACCTCGGGTTTCACTTGGTTGGGCTCTTCTCGCCGCTCTTCTGCCCTTGGCTCTGTTCACCGGACGTGGTGGCTGGCCTACCGGCCGGGTTCGGCGGCAGGTACTGCCACTTCTCGCGCTGCTTTTCCACGAACGGCACACCGCGCTTCATCCAATCTGGAGCCCGCTCGCCCTTCAGGTGGTGTGCGAAGAACTCCGCGGTGCGACGGCTAAAGTCACGCCGGTTGGCCCGCTTGCGCAGCCCGTGCCCGGCGCCGACGTAGTTGCATAGATAGGCTTCCTTGCCGAGCCGGCGCAGCGCCACGAACAGTTCGATGCCCTGGTACCACGGCACGGCGCCGTCCTGATCGTTGTGCAGGATCAGCATCGGCGTCGAGATCTTGTCCGCGGTGAAGATCGGCGAGTTCTCGAGGAAGCGCAGCGGATAGCGCCACAGCGTGCCGCCGATCCGACTCTGGGTCCGTTCGTACTGGAACATGCGCGACATCCCAGTACTCCACCGAATACCGCCGTAGGCGCTGACCATGTTCGACACCGGCGCACCGGACTCGATCGCTGCGAACAGATTCGTACGCGTCGCCAGATACGCCGACTGGTAGCCGCCCCACGAGTGACCCGCGATGCCGATGGCGTCGCGCTTCACGAAACCCTTCGCGACCAGCGATAGCACGCCGGGCACGACACACTCGAAGCACGACTGCCCCGGATAGCCATCGCGGTAGACAATGTCCGGCATGAAGAACAGGTAGCCGTTGCTCGCGTAATACGACGGATTCGGCGAGCTACCGGCGCGCGGCGCCTTGTAGCGGTGCAGACCACTCGACAGCTTCTCGTACATGTAGACGAGCATCGGGTACTGCTTGCGGGCATCGAAGCCCTCCGGCTTGACCAGGATGCCCGACAGCGGCACGCCGCTGGCCGAGTCCCACCGCACCAGCTCGGCGCGACCCCAGCGCACGTTACGCTGCTGCGGGTTGGCGTCGGTCAGTTTTCGCATGCCGTGAAACACGGTGTTCGCGGTCCACAGGTTCGGAAACTCCTCGAAGGTCGACAGGGTGAACAGAAGCCGGTCCTCGTCCTTGGCCTTCGTCAGCCGACGCCCGAACGCCTTGTCGAGCATGACGAGCTCGTACGGAACGTCGCTCCCGGCCAGCGTCTCGGTGAAGTAGCCCGACGCCTTCGACTCGTTGTCGAACGCCGACAGTAGCAGCTTCTGTTTCGGGTCGACGAAGCGCTGCTCCGGGTCGAGGTTGACGTAGCGGAAGGTGAGACTCTTCTTGCGGCCAACGCCGTCGGTCAGGCACGCGTGGCCGGAGCCATCGAGCTGCACCGCCCAGATGTCGTAGCGGTCGTTGAGCAAGACCTGCTTACCGCCCTCGACCCATCCGGCGACGCCGTAGTCGCGCGCTGGCGAGGGCGTATCCTGGTCCTCACGGTAGAAGGCGACACCGACGTCCTTGGTGATAACGCTGCGTTCCCCGGTTGCCAGGTTCATTGCGTGCCATTGCCGGTCAGCGAACCACAACAGCCAACCTCCGTCAGGCGAAACGGACGCCTTACCGCGCTGCCGTTCGAGCACTTGCCGCCGCACGCCGGTCTGCGTGTCGATCTTGTAGTAGTCCGTGTACCTGCCGTCCCACGAGACCTCCTTGGCCCAGCGCTGCGAGCTCTGCCCGAGCGCGACGCTGCCGTCGTCAGCGATCAGGCGCACACTGTCGAGCGATTCATCGCCGATCGGCACGACGTCATTACGCTCGAGGGAGAACGCACACAGCATCATGCGTCGCCTCTCCTGGCCGACGCGCTTGGCCTGCATCGGCTGCAGCAGCGGGTCCTGCCAGTGCCAGAGGTCGAGGTTGACCTTGTCGTCCGGGTGCATGTCCGGCGCCTTCGCCTTGGGCGGTTTGGCCGCACCGACCAGGAGCACGCCGCCATCGCGCGAGAACGCCAGCGGCAGAGCATCACTGACCCGCCGGTCTGCGGGCCAGCCGCGCGTCTTGGTCTGGACCACGCGCGGCCCCGCCAATGGCAGCACGAAGTCCCAGGTGAAGACCCTCACCTCGCGGTCGTCATCGCTACCCCGGCTCGGGTTCGCCTCCGTCTTGTTCTTGTCGGCCTGCGGTCGCGGCGCCTTCCAGAAGAACGCCAGCGTGCGCTCGTCACGGTCCGTCCGGAACCCGGAGAAGTCGCCCGGCCCTTGCGCAATCCGGGCATGCTCGGCCTTCGGGTTCAGCGTCCCCGCACGCACGCCACGGCTCTTGCCGCGTTGCTCGGCTTCGACCAACCACAGGTGCTTCGCCTTCTCGAGCACACCGAAGCTCGTCACCTTGTCCCAACGCTTCTCGTCACCTGTAGACAAGTCGCGCAGCACGACAGGGGAACCCTTGCTGCGTGCGCTGGCGCCACCACGCCGCAACCCTGGCGCGGCCGCGGGCTTTGCAGCCTTCTGCGCAGTCTTCTCCGTGGCCTTCTCGGCAGGCTTCGCTGCGGCTTTCACTGCCGCCTTGCCACCCGGCTTCTGCGTCGACTTCTTCTGGGGCTTTGCTCCGGGCTCCTTTGCGGAAGCCGCCGCGATCGGCGAATCCAGCTGATACACGACCACGCTCGGGCCCTTGCTCGGCACCTGGAAGCGTCGCACGCCCTTGATGATCACCGCGATCGGTCTTGCCGCGTTCAGGTCGACGATGCCCATGGCGTTCTTCAAACCAGGATCGGACGGCGCACCGCCACCGCCGCCTCCACGCGGCCCACGCGGCCCGCGCGGCCCCCGTCGCCGGGCACCACGACGCGCCCGTCCACCACCTCCGCCGCGCGCGCCGCCACGGTTCTTCGCCGCGGCGCGCCTGTCCTTCCAGGTCGGCTGGACCGTGAACAGCAACCAGCGGCCGTCCTTCGTGAACCGACCGCCACTGCCGCGCGGGTGACGAAAGACGACATCGCCGTTCGCCGTGCGTCGCACGATGAGTTCGCCGTCGCCCTGACCAGGAGTCAGGCTGTAGACGACGAACACTCCATCCCGCGACAACCGCGGATTGGCGATCGAACGCCAAGCGTCGTAATCATCTTGGTTGATCGATCGCTTCTGTGCAGTCAATCCAGCACTGACGAGCGACAGAGAGAGCAACGACAGCGCAGTGATGGCAATACGGGACATGCGAGCACCTTCCATCGGGCGTATAGTGGCTCACCATTTATACGCGGTGATTGCCGGGAGCGAGGGGACGAGATCATGCGGAGACGGGTAGCAGGCGCAAAAACTGCCGCCAAGAAAGGCAAACTGAGGGAGGAGACTCGCGCCCTTGGCATTCGGCCGCGCGATATCGGCGCTGACGTCGATCCAATCGAAACGGGCGAATGGCTCGATTCCTTCAACGCCGTGCTCCACACCACGGGTCGCGAGCGGGCCCGGTTCCTCCTGACCAAGCTGATCGACCGCGCACGCGCCGCCTCGGCCATCCCCGACGGTCGCCTGGTGTCCGACTTCGTCAACACGATCGCCCACGACGAGGAGCCGACCTATCCGGGCGATCTAGAAATGGAGCGGCGCATCCGGCGCATCATTCGCTGGAACGCACTGGCGATGGTGCACCGGGCCAACGCACGATTTCCCGGCCTCGGCGGCCACCTGTCGACCTACGCCTCTGCGGCTTCGCTCTACGAAGTCGGGTTCAACCACTTCTTTCGGGGCCGCGACGCCGAGAGCGCCGGCGACCACATCTTCTATCAGGGCCACGCAGCGCCCGGCATCTACGCACGCTCCTTCCTCGAGGGCACGATCAACGCCGAACAGCTGGACCATTTCCGGCGCGAGACTGAACGCGGCGCTGGCCTGCCCTCCTATCCGCACCCACGACTGTTACCGGAGTACTGGGAGTTCCCGACGGTGTCGATGGGACTCGGTCCGATCACGGCGATCTACCAGGCGCGTTTCAACCGCTACCTGCATGCCCGTGGTCTGACCGACACCAGCAACTCACGCGTGTGGGCCTTCCTCGGCGACGGCGAAACCGACGAGCCCGAATCGCTCGGCTCCTTGTCGATCGCGGCGCGTGAGCGCCTCGATAACTTGACCTTCGTCGTCAACTGCAACCTGCAGCGGCTCGACGGGCCGGTGCGCGGCAACAGCAAGATCGTGCAAGAACTCGAGGCCGTGTTCCGCGGCGCGGGCTGGAACGTGGTCAAGGTCATCTGGGGCAGCGAATGGGACGACATCTTCGAGCGTGACAAGGAGGGCCGACTACGTAACGCGGTCAATGCGCTGGTCGACGGCTACTGGCAAAAGCTCGTCACCATGACCGGCAGCGAAGTGCGCAAGGAGTTCTTCGAGCGATTCAAGATCCTCGACCTCGTCGACCACCTGAGCGACAAGCAGGTACGCAAGCTGCGGCGCGGCGGCCACGACATGATCAAGCTGCACGCGGCATACAAGCGTGCAACGGAGGACGGCAATGGCCGGCCAACTTGCATCCTGGCGCATACGGTCAAGGGCTGGACGCTCGGTGAGGGTTTCGAGGCCAAGAACGTCACGCATCAGATGAAGAAGATGGAGCTCGACGAGCTGCGCACGTTCCGCGATCGCTTGCAGCTGCCGATCTCCGACCGCGACCTGCCCGACGCGCCCTACTACCACCCGGGCCCCGACAGCGACGAAGTGAGCTACCTGCGGGAGCGGCGCCGTGCGCTCGGCGGCGCGCTGCCGTCGCGGTCACCGAAGACGGTGATCGACATCAAGCTGCCCGAGAGCGAGCTCTACGAGGAGTTCCAGAAGGGCACCAAGGAAGGCAAGGACGGCGTCTCGACGACGATCGCTTTCGTGCGCCTCTTGTCAAAGCTGATCAAGCACGACCAGCTCGGCAAGCACATCGTGCCGATCATCCCGGATGAGGCGCGCACCTTCGGTATGGACCCGTTCTTCCGCATGGTCGGGATCTACGCGTCCAAGGAGCAGATCTACGAGCCGGTGGACGCCGGACTCTTGCTCTACTACCGCGAGGCGACCGACGGACAGGTGCTCGAGGAGGGCATCACTGAAGCGGGATCGATGGCGTCGTTCACGGCAGCTGGCACGAGCTATGCGACGCACGGCGTGCCGATGGTGCCGTTCTATGTGTTCTACTCGATGTTCGGCTTCCAACGCACCGGCGACCAGATGTGGCAGTTCGCCGATGCGCGCGGTCGCGGTTTCCTGCTCGGCGCCACCGCTGGCCGCACGACGCTCAATGGCGAAGGACTACAGCACGCCGACGGACACAGTCAGGTGCTCGCCAGCTGCGTGCCCAACGTGCAGGCCTACGACCCGGCCTTCGCTTACGAAATCGCGATCATCGTGCGCGAAGGGTTGCGCCGCATGGTCGACAAGAAGGAAGACGTCTTCTACTACATCACGCTCCAGAACGAAAACTATCCGATGCCGAAGATGCCGCACAACGTCGAGGACGACGTGCTGCGTGGCATGTACCGGCTGCGTCTCGCCGACAAGCGTCGCAAGCACAAGGTACAGCTGTTCGGTTCCGGGTCGATTCTCAACGAAGTGTTGCGCGCGCAGTCGATGCTAGCCGCACGCTTCGACATCTCGGCCGACGTCTGGAGCGTCACCAGCTACCAGCAGATGCGCACGGACGCGTTGGCCTGCGAACGCTGGAACATGTTGCACCCCGGTGAGGACGCGCGCGTTCCGTTCGTCACGCAACAACTCGGCAGCATCGATGGACCCTTCGTCGCCGCGAGCGACTGGCTACGCACCTTGCCCGAACTGATCACGCGTTGGATCCCGGGGCGTTACATGCCACTCGGGACCGACGGCTTCGGCATGAGCGACACGCGGCGCGAGCTACGACGCTGGTTCGAGGTCGATGCCGAGTCAATCGTGATCGCGGCGGTCAGCACGCTCGTACAAGAGGGCAAGCTGCCACCGGAGACGGTGACGCGGGCGATGAAGGAACTCGACTTCGACCCCGACAAGATGGATCCGCTGGCGCTCTAGGTCGCTTCTCGCGGCCGCCTGAATCGCAGCAGCAACCAAGCCGTGCCGCCCAACAAGATCGCCAGATAGCCCACCACAGCGACCGAGAACCACTCGCCCAGGCGGGCTTCTTCGCCACCGAAGTTGGCCTGCAGGGTCGCGTGAAACAGCGCCAGCAAGAACGCCATCGTCGCCGCCCCGATCCACAGCATCCAGACACGCAGCCAGTCCATCGACGCGGCGTGTCGCTCGGGCGCAAGCCAATAGTCCTTGCCCGGCAGGTTGAGCAAACGCACCGGCACGCGCGGCAGGAACCACGCCAGCACCAACAGGCCACCCCCTACGCCGGCCACGACCGCGAACGACCCCCAGAGAAACGACGACTTGCTCGACCAACCGTCGGCGTTGCCGCTCCCGTTGAAGTGCGTCGCGACCCGTTCCGGCAACTGCGCCCACGCACGTGCCATGTCAGCGACGAACAGGGCGAGCAGCGTAACGCATACGATCAGCGCAGCACGAACCACCACGGCATTCTAGTCGGGGGGTGAACGAAGCAAGAGCCGATCGCCCTCGCTTCGTCTACTCACGGTGTCTCGAGTCGGCTACTTCACCGCCGCGATCTTTTGGCCGGTCCCGTTCATGGCCTCGAGGAGCTTCTCCTGCGAGACCTTGTTCGGATCGAACTTGACGCTGAAGTCGCGCTTCCCGGCAACGATGTCACACTCACCAATACCATCGCCAAGACCTTCCAGGGCAGTGCTCACGGCACTGACACAAGCGCCTCACGGATCGCGTTCGGTAAAGGCCAAGTTCACCGTCGAGGTGAGGCTAGTTTCCTTTCCATCGCAACCGAGCGTGAGGAAGAGAAGCGCCGCACACACGAGTGCTGCTGCTGTTTTCATGGCGTATCTATGACCCGAAACGGCAGCGGCGTCAACCAACACCTAGCTTCAGCGGGCGATCTTCAAGTCGACAGCACCTGTGAGCCGCTGTGCGGGCATCTTGGTCATGGCCAGACCCTGGAACGAAATCGACAGACCGACGATCCGAACATCGTTGGGGATGGGCAGATCCAGGTGCCAGAGCCGGGAACTATCGACCACCGTAGCCCCGAGGTGACCGAACGTCGCCAGGTCGAGTTCGAGAGTGCCGTAGGGGGTCGGCGTCGAGCCACGCCCAGCAGCGAGGAACAAGATCCCGATCCCGGGTTCGCCGATCACATCGAGACCGCGCGTTGTGCCAATCCGTCCGGAACCGGTTTGCCAGTGCTCGGGTTGCTGGATCTGGACTCTTAGCCGCGCCAGTTTGGGTTCGGCACGCGCGGTCTGACCGACGACTTCCTCGAGTCCGGCGGGGTCGTCCAGCAACCAGTACCGCAGCGAGCCGAACACTACGCGCATCGAACGCGCCCAGACTTCGCGGCTCGCCTTAGCGCTGTAGAGCCTCGCCAGGTTGTTGTGCGTGCACGTCGAATCGAACAGGTAGAAGGCCTTGAGCCCCGTGAACTTGCGCAACGCGTCGTAGTTGGCTTTCCCGTGCAACGACCACCACAAGAGCAAATCACCTTGGCCGTGCAAGATCACGACCGGCTTGGTCACGGCCGGGGCTGACACGGGTTCCCACACGGGAGCGAGGCAGACGCCGCCGCGGTAGCCCGGTTGTGCCACCAGCACGCCGAGGGTGTTGCCGCCCCCCATTGAGTGGCCACCGACACAGGCGCGCTTCATGTCAAAGGCGCCCTGGAAGGGACCGGCCGTTTTGCTCATTGCTTCCAGGGACGGAAACAGCGCCGTACCGTCACGCAGTTGTACCGAGAACGACAAGAGACCCGTGTCCTGGAGCACGGCAATGATCCCCCGCGTCGCGAGGTAGCTGCCCAGATCCGCGTATTTGGAGGCGGCTGTGCCGAGGCCATGCAGGAACACGAACACCGGCCAACCGCCAGTCCGCTTCAACAGCGGCGCGTTGCGACCGGCCACAGTCGCCGGGTAGTGAACACGGCTGTTCAGCGAGCGCGAACCCGACGACGTCACGTTCGGAATGGCAACGTCCGAATAGCCGACCGGGTGTTGGGCGGTAACAGGACTGGCACAGACCAGACCGAGTAGCGCGAGCCGTCGCATCAATCTCGACCGTTGCTCAACAGGTGACGCTGCATCGCGCGCCATGTCATGCGCGTGCGCTGTTGCCCTTGAAAGCGTAGCGGACCGTGCATTGCGTTCGGAAAGATCATCATCTCGAAGTCCTTGCCAGCTTGCTGTAGCGCGTAGACAAACTGCATGCAGTTCTGAAAGTGCACGTTGTCATCCTCGGTACCATGCAGGAGAAGTAAGTGCCCGTGCAGGTTCTTGGCACCGAGGATACACGAGGTTCTGCGATAGCCCTCGGCGTTCATCGCGGGCGTTTGCATGTAACGCTCCGTGTAGATCGTGTCGTAGAGGCGCCAATCGTAGACGCCGGCACCGGCGACCGCGAGGCGGAACTTCTTGCTGTAGCACGCGGCGTAGGCGGACATGAAACCGCCGTAGCTCCAACCGGTGATCCCAACGCGTTCGGGGTCGCCGCCGTGATTCTTGCACACCCAGTCTACCGCGTCTTCGAGATCTTGCAGTTCGCTGACGCCGAGCTGCTTGTAACACGCGGCGATGACCTTCTTGCCCTTGCCGGAGGCGGAGCGCACGTTGACCTGCAACACGAGGAAGCCTTGCTGTGCGAGGAAGTGGTTCCAGGCCGAACCGTTCCAGGAGTTGCGCACGCTCGGCGCGTTGGGCCCTGAATAGGTCGGCAACCAGATCGGGTAGCGCTTGCCCGCTTGCCACTCGGGGGGTTTGAGTAACGCGGCGTCGATCGCATAGCCGTCGCGCGCCGGGATCTCGTGCAAGTACCACTTGCCGACGGCGTATTCGCTCAGCGCCGGAATGCGCACCTGGCCAAAGTCACGCCGCACCTTTCCCTTGGTGTCGACCACTCGCATGCGCGTCGGCTCGGCCAGCGACGAGAACGCATCGATTGCGAGCGTGCGTTGCTTGTTCCAGGTCAACGAGTGTGTGCCGCGGTCGCTCGTCAGCCTCGTCAAGCCCCTACCGTCGAAGCCGATGCTGTAGTAGTTGCGATCGACGGCACCGTCCTTGGTCGCGGTGAACTCGAGGACACCGTTCTTCTCGTCGACGTGCGTGATCGAAGTGACCGCCCACTCGCCGCTGGTAACCGGACGCTCGAGCTTAGCGTCGCTTGTGTAGTGATAGATGTGCCGGTAGCCGGTGCGTTCGCTCTCCCAAAGGAACGAACCGTCGGCAAGCCAACGCGGCATGGGCAGGCGATTGGTCCAACCGGGCGCGGTTTCGTGGATCAGCTTGTGCACTTTTCCACTCTCAGGATCTGCCTCGACGAGGTCGAGCCAGGTCTGGATGCGGTCCTGTACCATGAACAACACGGTGTTGCGGTCCTTGCGCCATGCGACGCGGACCACGAGGCAATCGCGCGGCCAACTCGACAGGTCGATCCATTTGACTTTGCCGCCGGAGCGCGCGACGACGCCGAGCGCGACGCCCGGGTTCGCCTGGCCGGGCTTGGGGTAGCGCTGCTCGGTGACCTTCGGCTGGTATTGCACGTTAGGGCGCTTTGTCAGGTCGCGCGGCACCGGGTTGGCGATCGTGAAGACCGGGACCTCGCCTTCCTCTAGGCGAAGCAAGGCGAGCCACTTGCTGTCCGGGCTCCACCAGTGCGCTCGGAAACGACCGCGTCCGTAGACCTCCTCCTGGTAGACCCAGTCGAGTTCTCCGTGCAGGAGGTCGGGGCTGCCCTCGCTGGTCAGCTCCCATTCCTTCTCGGACTTGGTGTCACGCACCCAGAGGTCATGCTCACGCACGAAGCTGATGTAACGCTTGTCGGGCGACAGGCTCGTGAGCTTGCCATTCGCGACCCGCGGCCCACGCGTGCGCCCACGCCGACGACCGACGCGACGGGCCCCCGATGGGCGCCTGTCCACAGCCGACGGCTTCTTCTCGACATCGCCGTGGTCGGGATGCACGAGCCTGAACTGGCGGCCCTCACGCACGAGCAAGTGCACGCCATCGCCAGCCCAGCGCACCGTCGACTGGGCCGAGAACCGCACCCCGCCGCGCCCGCCACTGACCTGCTCGAAGGTCAGCTTCTTCTTCTGCGCAGGGAGGGCGGCGAGGAGGAGGAGGAGGGGAAGCGCTATCGGGAGGCGTGACATGGCGGCACGATAGCGCCAAGGGCACGCGCGTGCGATTTGAGCGGCAGGCACGTTGCTTGGTCAACGGCGTCAAGCACCGTTGACCAAGCAGGCCCTAGCCGGCGGCCGTAAGTGCTTCCTTGAACAGGTTCACCGCCAGAACGGCTTCCTCTTCGCTGATCACGAGGGCCGGCGAGAAGCGGACGGCCTTCTTGCCGCAGCCGAGGATGAGGAGGCCACGCTTGAAGGCTTCCTGGATGATGCGCCCGCGCAGGTCAGCGTCGTTGACTTCGACCGCGAGCATGAGGCCCCGGCCCCGGATGTCGGTGACGTTGGAGTTCCCCGCAGTTGCCGCCGTGAGGTGTTGGCGCAGGAGGGCGCCCTTTTCCTCGGCGTTGGCGATCAGGCCTTGCTCGAGCAGGTCGAGTGTCGCGAGCGCGGCGCGGCAGGCGATCGGGTTGCCGCCGAAGGTGGACGCGTGCGCGCCGGGGTTCCAGGTCATGTGATCGCGTTTGGCGATGCAAACGCCGAGTGGCATGCCAGAAGCGATGCCCTTGGCGCTGCAAATGATGTCGGGTTCGATGCCGTCGTGCTCATACGCAAAGACCCGGCCCGTCCGTCCCATGCCGGACTGCACTTCGTCGACGACGAGCATGGCGCCCGTGCGATCGCAGATCGCGCGCAGCTCGGCAAGGAAGCCCGCCGGCGCGACGCGATAGCCCCCTTCGCCTTGCACGGCCTCGACGAAGATCGCGGCCAGCTCCGACGGAGGCAGCGGACCGGCGAGCAGCCGTTCGACACTACCGGCGTCGCCATACTGCGCGTGGAACACACCCGGCACGAGCGGGAAGAAGCGCTCCTTGTGCACGGGTTTACTCGCCGTCAATGACAAGGCCCCCATCGTGCGACCATGGAAAGCACCCTCGAAGGAGATCACGAGCTGGCGCTCGGTGCGCCAGCGCGCAAGCTTGAGCGCACACTCGACGGCCTCGGCACCCGAGTTACCGAAGAAGGTGCGCCAAGGCCCACCCGGCGTCATCGCGTCGAGCTTCTCGGCGAGCATGACCTGCGACTCGTAGTAGAAGTCGGTGCCCGACATGTGCACGAGGCTCTCGGCCTGCGCCTTGATCGCCTCGACGACACTTGGGTGGCAGTGTCCCGTCGCGCACACGGCAATGCCGGCGTTCATGTCCAGGAAGAGGTTGCCGTCGACGTCTTCGACCCAGCAGCCGCAACCGTTGGCAACCACCAGCGGATAGTCCCTCGTGTACGACGGCGAGACGAAATCTCTGTCTCGCTCGAGGATCGCCCTCGCCTTCGGGCCCGGCAGCTCCGTGTCAATTCGCGGCACGCGGTAGGTCGTATCCATCATTCCCCTCAGTTCGACCGCGTTTCGCGGTGACTTGGGCGAGCCTACAGGGTGGACCCCTAAGTTAGAATCGCCGGAGCCAATGGGCACAAAGACCGACACGAGCACACGCGGCTTTCGCTTCGGGCGGACGCTTCACGTGCGCAAAAGCCACGAGTTTCGCCGCGTCTACCGGACCGGGGGGCGCGCCCAGGGCCGATTGGTCACTGTCGTTGCGTGCAAGAGCGAGCTTCCGCACAGCCGGCTTGGGCTCTCCGTCAGTAAGAAGAACGGTCACGCCGTGCGCCGCAACAAGATCAAGCGCCTGATCCGCGAGGCGTTTCGGCTCATGCGCTGGGAGATCGAGGCGCGCACCGGCAACGTCGACATCGTCGTGATTCCAGTGCCTAGCGAGGGAAAGCTGCGGCTGACCGAGCTCATGGACGAGCTGCCGCTCTTGGCCGAGCAAGCCGCCGCCCGCCAAGGCCACGGTAAGAGACGGCCGCGGCGCAAGGAACGCAAGTGAACCCGCTGGCCTTCGTGCTGTCGCTGCCGGTCCGCTTCTATCGGCGCTGGCTGTCACCGCTCAAGCCACCGACCTGTCGCTTCCAACCCACGTGCAGTCAATACGTGCTCGACGCGCTGCGGGTGCACGGCGCGGTCAAGGGCAGCTGGCTCGCAGTGAAGCGGATCTGTCGCTGCCACCCTTGGGGCGCCACAGGCTCAGACCCAGTCAAGGAGCGATAATGCCGCCTGTCGAGGCAGGGGTCTGACCCCGTCGGGGAGACCTCACTTGGAGCGGAGCAGGGCGGGGTTGGTCGTGGGTTCCTTGCACACGCCTTCGGTGCAGACGTAGGCAGCGGCCTTCCCGTCGACGAGGGTCTTGCCGTCGGCGGCGGCCAGGATGGACTCGAGGACGGCCGGGTTGTCGGCGTCGACCCAGGCGAATACGCGGTACGGCGGCCACTGCTTGCGCGCGTTGTCCAGGAAGGCATCGGTCGCCGCATCGCCCTTCTTA
>NYZE01000015.1 GCA_002685965.1 Planctomycetota bacterium
CCGAAGGGATGCTCCTGGGCGGTCAAACCACCAACCAGGAACAAGACCGACGCGAGCGTGGACCACTTCATGGTTCCCTCCCGGCTACATCTCAACGAGCGCCGCCGGTTTGGAGTCCAGCGGGTCGGTCCGGGGGGTGTTGGGAGTCGAGACTACGGGGTCGGCTACCGGCCCCCTCCGGCCGGCACTTGGTGTGATCGGCGGAAGGGGCGTCCGCCCTTGAGGGGGTTTCTCAAGTGCGCATGCACTGGGCGATCAGCCGTTCCTTCTCCTCTGCAGTCGCGAGACGATCGAGCGCTGGAAACAGCCAGCGCTCTTCGCGCATTTCGTGGTGTTCAGCGAAGTTCTTGTAGCTCGTCTCGCGGTCCAAGAGGGCCAGTATCGCGGCGTGCGAGCTCTCCTCTGGAGTTTGGGCCGCGGCGGCCAGTAGATCGCGTATCTCGTCCAAGGACTCGAGCATCGTGCGATGTTCGTGCACGAAGAACTCGACCTTCCCGTGCGGTGCCGGCGGTTCGCGTTCGTAGATCGGGATCAACGCCTCTTCCTCGTCGCGCATGTGGTCGAGCAACTTGCGTCGGTATTCGACGAGCAGTTTGTGTGCAGTGTCGAAGTCGCGCTCGAGAACGGCAACTTGGTGCGCGAGGAACCTGGCATGGAGGCCGGTATGCACCCGCAGGATGTCCAGGAAGCTTGGTGCCATGGTTGCGGCGGGGGAAGTTTGAGCGTTAGCCTGCCAGGTTGGAACGCGAATGACGAGCCCAAGGACCCAAGAACTTATCGAGCACTGGCGCGACCAACCCGCGCCCCTGCTGTCCTTGTTGCACGCGCTGCACGACCGTGACGGGTTCTTGAGCGACGGGGTCCTGCGCGAGGTTGCGCGCGGCCTGCGCGCACCGCTGGCCGACCTCTATGGCACCGTCACCTTCTATCACCACTTCGCGCGCTTTCCTCCGGGCAAGAGTGCGCCCCGTGTCTGTACTGGTCCTGTTTGCCGCTTGCGTGGCGCCGATGCCCTGCTCGACGAACTGCGCAAGGACGGTGCGACGCCGATGGCGTGCTCCGGTCGGTGCGACGAACCCATTCCGGTCTTGACCGGTGACGAGGTGCACGTCGGTGTGGACAGCGCGAGCCTCGTGAACCGGCCGACGCCGTTGCCAGCCGTGCGTCCGGACGGCGGCGAAGAGTGCGTATTCGGTGGCATTCGTGACGCCGGGCGTGCCAAGCTCGCCGGCTACGGTGGTTGGGCGGCACTCGAGCGGGCCGTGCGTGAGCAGTCGTCCGAGCAGGTGATCGCGACGATCACGGACAGCGGTCTGGCGGGACGCGGTGGCGCTTGTTTCCTGACCGGGACCAAGTGGAACGCCGTGCTTGAGGCGCCGGGCGAACCCAAGACCATCGTCTGCAACGCCGACGAAGGCGAGCCCGGCTGCTTCAAGGATCGCGTCCTGCTCGACCACGATCCGCATGCCGTGCTCGAGGGCATGGCGCTCGCCGCCTACGCGACCGGAGCGACGCAGGGTTTCGTTTACCTGCGCTACGAGTATCCGCAGACGATGCCGATCCTCGAGGCGGCGATCGCCGAGGCGGAGGCCGTGGGGCTGCTCGGTGAACGTATTCTCGGTAGCGACTTCTCCTTCCGCATCCACGTGCGCCGTGGTGCCGGCGCGTACATCTGTGGTGAGGAAGGCTCGCTGCTCAACAGCCTCGAGGGCAAGCACCCCTTCCCGCGCAATCGACCACCGTTTCCGGTCACGCACGGCTACAACGACAAGCCGACGGTCGTCAACAATGTCGAGACGCTCGCGTCGGCGCCGCCGATCGTGCGCAACGGTGCCGAGTGGTATCGCGGGCTCGGCCTCGGCGACCACGCCGGCACCAAGCTCATCAGCCTGTCGGGAGACATCGCGCGGCCGGGCAACTACGAGGTGCCGATCGGCTTGCCGCTACGCACCCTGCTCGACGACTGGGCCGGCGGTGCACCGGGCGGCAAGGCTATCAAGGCCGTGACCATGGCTGGACTGTCGGGCGGCTTCCTGGCCGGCGACGACTTTGCCGTGACGCTCGACGAGCCCTCGATCCGCGCCAGGGGTTCCTTCCTCGGCGCCGGCGGGATCATCGTCTACGACGAGACCCGTGACATGGTCGTCGCTGCGCACGACGTGATGAAGTTCTTTGCCCATGAGTCCTGCGGCAAGTGTTTCCCGTGTCGCATCGGTACTCAGCGTCTGACCGAACGTCTTGCCGGCGAGGCCGGACCCGCTTCCCTCGCCGACTGGCAGAGCGAGGTCGTCGACATAGGCACAACGATGAAAGCGACCAGTGCCTGCGGTCTCGGTATGGCCGCGCCGCTGGTGACCGAGAGCCTCTTGCGTTGCTTCCCGGAGGAAGTGGAAAAGCACCTCGGCGCGTGAGGCAGAGCAATGCGAGCGCCCTTCCGGCACTCGCATTCCCTCGAGCACGAGCACGAGAGCGGCAAGCAACGAACAGTGCACGTAGACGTGGTCTTCTTTGTCCTGGTCCATTACGTTCCGAGAGGACTTGAGACATGACCACGCTCACGATCGACGGACAGCAGCAGAGCTTCACGCCGGGCGAGACGATCTACGAGATCGCCGAGCGGGCGCACGCCGACATCCCGACCCTCTGCTATGACCCACGTCTGAAAGCGTTCGGGGCCTGCCGGTTGTGCGTCGTCGAGGTCGAGGGCGTGCGCAATCCCGTTGCATCCTGCACGGCCAAGGCCACCGACGGCATGGTCGTGCGCACGGCGACGCCGACGATCGACAAGCACAGGAAGACACTGCTCGAGCTCGTCGCCTCCGAGAATCGCGAGGTCGACGTCGATCCTCTGCGCGGCTACGCGTCGCAAGAGCTGGCGATGCTCGTCGATCGTTACGATGCTCGCACGGGGCGTTTCCGCGGCAAGGCGTCGGGCAAGTCGCAGGAGACCGACCAGAACCCGTTCATCCTGCGCGACTACGACCTGTGCATTTCGTGCTACCGCTGCGTGCGGGTCTGCGCCGAGCAGGAGGGGGATCACGCGATCAGCGTGCGTAATCGCGGCTTCGAGACGCAGATCACGGTCGAGTTTGACGGCGATCTCAAGAGCGGGACCTGCACCTTCTGTGGTCAGTGCGTACAGACCTGTCCGACGGGTGCGCTCGCCGACCGGAAGGCGATCCGTGCTACCGAGCTACCTGGCCCGATAGAGAAGGCGCGCACGGTTTGTCCGTACTGCGGCGTCGGTTGTTCGGTGGACCTGCAGGCCAAGGGCGGCAAGCTCGTCGGTGTGCTGCCGGCCATGGACGGGCCCGCCAACGAGGGGGCGCTGTGCATCAAGGGACAGTTTGCCTTCGACTTCGTGCAGCACCCGGATCGGCTGGCGTCGCCACTCGTGCGTCGCGAAGACGGCGAGCTACACCCGGCTTCCTGGGACGAAGCGTTGGATCGTGCCGCCGGGGGCTTCATGAAAGCGCGCGACATGCACGGCCGACACAGCGTCTACGCGGTCGCATCGGGACGGGCGCCGCACGAGGCTGCATATGCCGTGCAGAAGTTCATCCGCGTTGGCTTCATGACCAATCAAGTCGACAACTGTAGCCGTGCTTGACACGCTCCGACGGTCGCCGGTCTGGCGGCCACGATCGGACGCGGTGCCATGTCGAACCCGTTGGCCGACATGGAGAAGCCGCAGACGATCTTTTGCATAGGCACCAACATGACCGAGTGCCATCCGGTTGCAGCGACGCGTCTGAAGAAGGCCGTGGCCAATGGCGCCCGAATGATCGTGGCGGACCCGCGGCGTATCGGGCTCTGCGATCACGCGGATCTCTACTTGCCGATCCGCGTCGGCTCCGACGTCGCGCTCTTACTTGGCATGGCGCACGTGATCGCGCGCGACGGCTTGGTCAACGAGGCCTTCGTGCGTGAGCGGACGACCCAGGTCGAGGAGTTCTTCGAGCACATCAAGGGCTTCCCGCCGGAGTGGGCGGCCGAGATTACCGGCGTGCCGGCGGCCGATATCGAAAAGGCTGCGCGCTGGTACGGCGAGGTCGAGCGGGGCGCGATTTACTACACGCTCGGGATCACCGAGCACATCTGTGGTGTCGACAACGTCCAGAGCTTGTGCAACCTGGCGCTCATGACCGGTCACATCGGCCGCGAAGGCACGGGCATCAATCCGATGCGCGGCCAGAACAACATCCAGGGCGCGGGTGACTGCGGGGCGTTGCCGAACAACTTTCCGGGCTTCCAGTCTGTGATCGACCCGGCGGTCCAGGCCAAGTTCGAGAAGCTCTGGGGAGTCAAGGTCGACCTCGAGAAGGGATGCACCAAGGTTGCCGCGCTCGATCGTTGTGGCGACGAGATCAAGGCGATGCTGATCTGCGGAGAGAACACCGTCGTCTCGGATCCAAACCTGGCGCACTGCCGGAAGGCGCTCGAGAGACTCGATCACCTGGTCGTGGCCGATATCTTCTTGACCGAGACTGCGGCGATGGCAGATGTCGTGCTGCCGGCGACGTCGTGGGGCGAGACGGACGGCGTGAACACGAACACGGAGCGTCGTGTGCAGAGGCTCCGCGCGGCGGTACCGCCGGTCGGCGAAGCGAAGCCGGATTGGTGGCTTCTGAGCGAGCTGGCCAAGCGCTGCGGACTCAGGGGCTTCGAGTGGCAATCCGCCAAGGACGTATTCAACGAGCTGTGTGAAGTGTCACCGCTCTATCACGGTCTCGACTGGGACCGCATCGACACGGGCGAGTATCACTGGCCCTGCCCCGACAAGGATCATCCTGGTGAGCCGCGCTTGCACAGCGAGGGTTTCATCAACGGACGCGGCGTGTTCAAGCTACTCGACTACCGTGATCCTGCGGAGACGGTCAGCGACGAATTCCCCGTGTGGTTGACGACAGGTCGACGACTGCCGGCCTATCACACGCACACGCAGACCGGTCGGTCGGCCGGCATCGACTACCTACTGTCCGAAGAGACGCTCGAGGTGCATCCGGACGATGTAGCGGATTGGGGCCTGTCCGATGGTGAGTGGTGCACGATGTCGAGCGCCCGCGGTTCTATCCGTATCAAGGTGCAGGCCAACTCGTGCTCGCCGCGCGGCACGGTGTTCGCGAGCTTCAGCTTCGCCGACACTCCGGTCAACATCCTGACCGGCGGCGGCTACGACCCGGCGACGGACACGGCCGAACTCAAGGTGTGTCCGGTGCGCATCGAAGCGTCCTTCCGCGCCTAGGCTCAGGCGCACTGCTCGGGCTCCGAGACGTCTGCGCGGACTCCTCCCCGGGGTGACGTGGTAGGACGCTGGGGTCGCTCCTGGGTTCCGCACCGGCTGTGAGCCTGCGCCCGTCACAACCTAACGCGATACGACTGCGTGGTTGGTGCAGGTCACCATGCTCAGCGGTCGTTGTTCGCGTGGGCCGGTCGATCGACTAAAGTCCGGCCATGCCCAAGATCATCGATCGGCGTGGTTTCTTGGCCGCAGGGGCGGCGCTGGCCACCGGCGTCCGGGCCCAAGGTGTCATGGCGCAGGATCCGGTCGTGAAGGACCCCAGGGTTCAGGGCAAGCCGGCGAGTCGGCCGAAACAGCTGTTCCGCATCTCGCTCGCGCAGTGGTCGCTACACAACCGGTTCTATGGTCGAACCGAGCCCAAGCTCGACAATCTGGACTTCGCCAAGACCGCCAGTGGGCTCGGTATCACGGCCATCGAATACGTCAATCGCTTCTTCGGCGACAACGTCGCGAAAGAGGACTACCTGGCGGAGCTCAAGAAGCGTGCCGACGCCGAGGGTGTTCGCAGTCTCTTGATCATGTGCGACGGTCTCGGTGCGCTCGGCGCCCCGAAGCAGAGGGCGCGCACCCAGGCAGTCGAGCGCCATGTGCCGTGGCTGGTAGCCGCCAAGGTGCTAGGTTGTCATTCGATCCGCGTCAACGCCGTCAGTAGGGGTAGCTACCAAGAGCAGATGAAGCTCACCGCCGATGGGCTGGCGGCGCTGGCGACCAAGGGAGCTCAGTATGGCCTCAATGTCATCGTCGAGAACCACGGCGGTCTGAGCTCGAATGGCGGGTGGTTGGCCGGTGTCATGAAGAAAGTCGGCATGCCGAACTGCGGCACGCTGCCGGACTTCGGCAACTTCCGCCTGGCCGACGGCGAGTGGTATGACCGCTACAAGGGGGTCACGGAGCTGATGCCCTTCGCCAAGGCAGTCAGCGCCAAGTCGCACGACTTCGACGACGACGGCAACGAGACGCGCACGGACTACCTCAAGATGATGAAGATCGTGGTCAGAGCGGGCTACCGCGGCTTTGTCGGCATCGAGTACGAGGGCCTTAGGCTCGACGAGATGGCCGGGATTCTGGCGACCAAGAAGCTCTTGCTCAGGGTGCACGCACAGCTCCTGGCGGCCAAGGCCGCGGGCAAACAGGGCCGCGCGCTCGGGCGCAGCAAAGAGAGACGCTGAGTCGGTCCATGGTGTCGTGATCTTCGATACCCGGATCTCAAGCGCTTTTCGCCATGCCACCGCCTTCAGCCAGACGCGCTATGGAACCGTGCGGTTGACCCGACTGCTCGAAACGGCGGGCGGATTGGGGCAAGGGCTGGTGGCCGGAAACGCTGCCGGACTTAGTCTCGCTTCGAGCACTGACCTGTTCCCTGTACGATCCCAGCCATGAGCAACCTCGCCAAGCTCTGGTTTGTTGGACTCGTCTTTTTGGGTGCCGGCTGCGGCGAACGGACCCGTGTGCAGGGCGAGCCTGTCACGCAGGCGCCGACCAAGTTCACCCGCTGGACCGAGACAGGGAAGACCGAGGGGAGTTTCGACACCGCGATCGTGCGATACGTCGACAAGAAGGGTCGGCGCGTCGATCTGATGGGCGCCGTGCACATTGGCGACTCGACGTATTACGACGTTCTGCAGAAGCGCTTCGAGGCTTACGAATCGGTGCTATACGAGTTAGTCGCGCCAAAGGGTACGCGACCACAGCGTGGCAGAAAGGGCGGCGGCGTGGTCAGCATGCTGCAGCGTGGGCTCAAGTCCGCCCTCGACCTCGACTTCCAGCTCGACGCCATCGACTACTCGCCCAAGAACTTCGTGCACGCGGATCTGTCGCCGGTCGAGTTCATGAAGCGCATGGAAGCCAGTGGCGACTCGATGCTGAAGATCATGCTGCGTGCGATGCTCGTGGCCGCGCAGCGGCAGAAGGATGGCAAGGGCTCGAAGGTCACCATGGGCCACATCTTGCTTGGGCTGTTGAGCAAGAACCGCGCCCATTACTTCAAGTTCCTGTTCGCACAGGAGCTCGACGAGATCGAAGCCATGCTCGCCGCGTTTGGTGGCAAGAAAGGCGAGCGATCGGTCATCATCGGCGAACGCAACGCTGCCGCGTTCAGCGTGCTTGATGAGCAGTTGCACGCGGGCAAGGAGAAGCTCGCCATCTTCTACGGCGCCGCTCACCTGCCCGACATGGAGACGCGACTCCTGGCGCGTGGCTTCCGGCGCACCGAGCTAGAGTGGGTGACGGCTTGGGACGTGACGGTTCCGGCTAAGCAGTCCGGAGGCGGGGGCGAGCCACCTTCTCCGAAGAAGGAAGCTGTCCACAGGTAGCGCTTCGGTCCCGACTTCTGGGGCACCCCACCGGCAGACCTCGGCTATCGTGCCGCGATGCGCGTTACCACGGGGTTGTTTCTGGTGCTGTTGGCCAGCTGTGACGTCGGCGGCGGATCCCAACTCGCGCCCTTTATCGGTCGCCTGCCGAGTCGCTGGCTCGCAGGCATCGTGCAGAGCGCTGCAGGCCAGTCGATCGTCGGTGCCGTTGTGCGTCTCAGTGGCAGCAGCAGCACGGCCGTCAGTGCCCGCAGCGGACGCTTCGTGTTCTTCGACCCGCCGTTAGGGACGCGTGTGCTGTCGGTTGACGCCAGCGCCGCCACCGCCACCGGGACCGACTTGTTTGGATCGTTGCAGATCATTGTCGACGTACCGGGCGGAACTTCTGAGCTGGGGCGCCCCCTCGTGCTGGCAGACATCAACTCCGGAGTCGCGCGCGTGGTGCCGCTCGGGCCGCAGCCCGTCGTGCAGACTCTCGACGACACGGCCCTGGGGCGCGGTCTACTGAGGCTGGCACAGGGCACGACGGTCAGCCTCCCCGGCGCGACCGGTGGCACGATCTTGCTCGCGATCTCTAGCATCGGTCACCACCAACTGCCAACCGCGCTGCCCCCGCCCGGCACCGGCGCGAGGTTGCCGAGTCAGGCTGTCTTCGTCTACCCGGCCGCCGCACAGTTCGGCGCCGGCGCACACCTCACCATCCCGAACGATCCCAACCTGCCGGCGAACGCGAAGGCGGAGCTGCTGCGTCTGGATCCAGACACCAGCGTTTGGTCACTGGTCGGCCAGGGCACTGTGTCCAGCGACAAGAAGCTCATCGCGATGGACAACGTAGACCTGCCCGGCGGTGGCCTCTACGTGTTCTCGGCCACGATCGCACAGACTCGCATGCTGGCGGGGCGGGTTCGCACGCCCGATAGCGTGCCGCTCGCGGGTGCGCTGGTCGTTACGGTTGGCGGGGTCGCGACGCGCGCAAACGCCGCTGGCGACTTTCAGGTCGGGCCCGTGCCCAGCAAGGACGGGTCGGGCAACGACCTCAGTGTCTCGCTGGTGGCGATCGCGCCGTGTGGTTGGGAGCCGGTCTCGTCGTCGAAGCTCCTGCTCACGCCTGCAAGCATGGAGATCGAACTCGACACCGTGCGCACCCGGATGACGCGGGTCCTGACGGTTCTGCGTGGACGCGCCATCGGCTCGCAGCGCGTCTCCGTCGGTGGGCCGGGTTTCGGTCGCCTGACCGTGACCGATGCCGACGGCCGGGCACCGTTCGAGGACACGCCGTTGGGTTGGTACGGAGGTTGGGCGACCTGGGTCGATGACGACAGGCGTCTGTTCCGCGGCTTCGTTCGCGGAGAGCTTCGCTCCGGCATGCCGAGCCTCGATCTGACCGTCCTCTCGCGCTCGGAGCACCCGCACCCCGGGCTCCTCGACGCCGCGCTCTTGGCCGTGGTGGTCGACGCGAACGGCGGGGCCCCGTTGCGCGATGTCTATGTGCAGGGCGCCAATGGGCCGACGGGTCACAAGGGCCTGAGCAACGAGTTCGGTGAGGCTGTGGTCAAGGCAGACCGGTTCGGGACGTCGACAGCGGCGATCGCTTCCAAGGTCGGGGGCCAGGAGCTTCGCTCGGCCGTGTCACTGGCCAGCCTAGACAACCGTCGGTCCGAGTTCCCGCTCGAGGTATTGCACCGTTCGCGCGGCGGTAGCTTCGAGCGGCACGGTGCGCTCGAGGGCAGCATCACGGGCGGCGGCGGCGGCGGCAAGACCCGGCAGTTGCTCGTGCGCACGGTGTTGCACCCGGATGACTGGTTCGACCGGGTACTGCAGGGGACGACTTTGGAGGGGATGTTGCCCCGACAGGTCGACCCGGCAGTGACCGGCAATACCGGTTTCCGCCTCGGCGTGCCGTTGCCGCGTGCGAAAGTGACCGCTGTCGAAGGCATGACGAACAGCGGCGTGTTTGTGCCCGAGCGACTCGGCCTGGCGGACCTGGCCACTGGCGCCGGGACCAAGATCCACGCCGACATTGCTCTCGACCACGCGGTCGACCAGCAGTTCATCGTGCGCGGGCCTCTTGTGTCCCTGTACCCGGAGCTCTCGGTTGCCGCCCTGCGCTACCGCCTCGGGGCGGTCCAGTCCGACGGCATGGCCATCGACCTTCTGCCGCAGTCTGGTGGTGTCACTGCGGCGACACCCGACGCAGTCGTTCTGGTGCCCGAGAGAACAGGTCCCTTCGCCGACGTCGAGTTCCTCGTAGAGATGTCTGCCGAAGCGACGGTCGGCAACGCCACGTTCTCGCAGGCAGTCCTCGGTCAGGGAGTGTCAGAGGCAGCCGTTGGCGCGTTTCTGGCGCTGCCGTCGATCAAGACGCCCGCACCGGAATCGACCACGGCGTCGGCGGACGTCGTGACGGTCACCTGGAATGCACCGGTCGGGGCCTCGTTCCAGTTGATCGAGCTGAGCAGTGTGACGGGCAACGACACGCGCAAGTGGCAGGTCATGCTGCCCGGCGATGCGTCGACCTTTACCTTCGAGGCTCTCGTGCCGGAAGCACCGCAGATTCTGGCGCCCGGCCGGCTCTGGGTGTTGAAGGTCAGCGCGTTCCGGGTCGTTCGTGGCGTCGCCTTCGACTTCGCAGACTCTTACGCGCGGCTGGCAGGCAACATGTTCTCGCTACGGCCCGGCGACCGTGGCATCGGTGCCCGTTCCAGCTGGCAGACTCGGTTTCGTACACCCTGATCGCCGACGACGCACCAAGGCTCCATCATGAACAAGAGCGATTTTCTGCGTCCAGAAGCCATTGTTCAGCACATCGACATCAAGGCGTTTGGCGACTTGGATGCGCTGCTGCGGTCGATGGGTCGAACCAGCTTCCAGGCACGCAACCTCGCCCGTGCGGCTGAGATCTGGGAATGCGCGGCGCGTGAGCCGGACTGCATGATCGTGCTATGCCTGGCTGGTTCACTCGTGTCGGCCGGACTCAAGCGCGTGCTCGCGGACTGTGTCGAACACAGTTTGGTCGACGCGATCGTCTCGACCGGTGCCAACGTTGTCGACCAGGACTTCTTCGAGGGCCTTGGCTTCCATCACTATCAGGGTAGTCCGAGCGCCGATGACGATCAGCTGCGCGAGCTGTCTATCGATCGCATCTACGACCACTACATCGACGAGGACGAGTTGCGGATCTGCGATGCGACCGTGGCGCACATTCTGGACGAACTCGAGCCACGTCCGTGGTCGAGTCGCGAGCTCGTGCGCGAACTCGGGCGCTGGCTGGCGGAGCACGGCAAGTCTCACGACGGCTTTGTCGAAGCTGCATGGCGCAAGCACGTGCCTGTGTTCTGCCCGGCTTTTGCGGACTGCTCGGCCGGTTTCGGCTTCGTCGAGCACCAGGACCGCCGGCTGCGTGAAGGGCAACCGATGGTGACCCTCGATGCCGCGCGCGACTTCCTTGAGCTGACGAAGCTCAAGGTCGATACCTCGCGCGAGTCCGCCTTGGTCATGATCGGCGGTGGCGTGCCGAAGAACTTCGCCCAGGACATTGTCGTCGCCGCTGACGTGCTCGAACGCGATGTGCCGATGCACAAGTACGCGATCCAGCTCACGGTTGCCGACGAGCACGATGGCGCGCTTTCCGGGAGCACGCTCAAGGAAGCGTCGAGCTGGGGCAAAATCGACCGGGCCTTCGAGCAGATGGTGCACGGCGAAGCGACCGTGACATTGCCGTTGCTGGTCGGCGCGCTGTTTGCCCGCGGCGTTCACGAAGCGAGGCAGCCACGCGAGCTGGGCCGCTACTTCGAAGACGTCATGAGTACTAGTGCCACGACAGCAACCCAGCCTTGAGGTCGGCGCGTAGCTGGTGCTGCCCGCAGAGCAGGGTACGGCGCAGGCTCGACAGGTCGCCGTTCGCAAGCCAGGGCTCGGGTGTCATGCCCGCTTCCTTCGCCAGCCGGCCGATGATTGCGAGTGATCGAGCATCGGAGGGATGCAGCTCGATACAGCGGTCGAGTAGCACGATGCGCCCGCCGGCCTCGGTGCGACGGGCGAGGATGTGACCGCCCGTGTCGAGCACAGCGCGGCCGCGTAGTGCCGCGGGTAGCTCGCCGTCATCGTTCAGTTGGCGACGATCAACACCTAGCGCGTCGAGTTGCGCTGCGGTTGCGCTTCCATCGAGGGTGAGGCCCGTGATAAGCACGTGTGTGCCCTTGCCTGCCCAGCGGCGACACAGCGCCCACGCCGCGTCCGAGAGTGGACCGTGTGCTGGCACGTGCACAAAGGCTGGAGCGGTCTCGTCGGGGCGATCCTGGAAGGCGAAGCGCGGACTCGAGCAGCTGCCGCGCTGTTGCAGCACGAGTGCGCCGAGCAGTGCGTCGAGGGGCTGGGTTGCGCCGTCGGACGCATCGAGGACGAGCACGGCGGTGGGTTCGGTGCGTGGTTCCGGGACCTCTGCCGGCAGCGTGTTGCGGAACGCCACGAGCGCGGTCAGCGCATCGAGGACCTCGCTGCCGACGCCCTTGTCTGTCGTCTCGACGTAGTAGGCGGCGGCGCCCACTGCGAGGGCGACACGGCCGACTCGCGCAACGGTGTCCGCTTCCTTCGTGGCGAGCCGCACCAACATCGGGCGATCCTCGAGACGAGCCGCCAGGCAAAGAGCGAGCACGGTCGTCGCGTCGGTAGGCCCTTGGTCATCAAGGTGAACACAAGTTGCGTCTGCAGTGCGACCTAGCTCGCGTAGGGTGCGTCCAGCGGCGGCGATCGGGTCGGCACCGGCCACCGCCACGGGCAGGCGACAGAATCGTCCCATTTCGACGGTGTCCTGAGCGTCGAAGCAAGTTGGCCCAAAGCCCCGCGTGCCGACGCAGAGAATCGTTTCCGTGTCGCGAAGAAAGGCGGCCCGTTCCGGGCGATCGTCGGTTTCGGCCACGCACCCCAAGCCGTGCGCGCGCGCGATCGCCGCGGCGTCGGCAAGCAGCGGTGTGGCGACGAGGTCGAGGCAGGCCGTGGCGGCGGCAGCCGCGCAATCGTTCCAGGCTGCGTGGACAGATTTCGGTTCGGCGACACGGTCGATCGGCGCGAAGCGTGGCAGGCAGATCCCGATCAACGGCCATTGCTTGCCGCGCCAGTGAAAGTAGCGCCGGACTGGAGTGATCGCAGACATTCTACTCTGCCATTCTGCGGCCATCGTTGCCAAACCGCCCCCCGTGGCACGCGGAATCATTCCCAGGCCCGCGCACGGGTTGCTTCACCGAGCGAATGCAAACGCTAGAGTGCTCGCCATGCACCGCGAACGAGCTCTCGAGATCCTGCACGAAATGACCGAAACGGAGAGCCTCCGGCGCCACGCGCGCACGGTCGAGATCGTGATGCGGGCGTTGTGTGCCAAGCACGGCGAGGACGCCGACGAGTGGGGGGCGGCCGGCATGCTCCACGACGCCGACTACGAGAAGTGGCCCGACGACCACCCCAATCGCATCGTTGCCCGGCTACGTGAGATCGGGGAAGACCGCATCGCGCATGCGATCTCGGCGCACTACACGAAGTGGGAGGTCCCCCACGACACGCTCTTGTCGCGCGCGCTGATCGCGGCCGATGAGCTGACCGGTTTCACCGTGGCGTGTTGCCTGGTGCGACCCGATGGGGTCCACTCCTTGACGCCGAAGAGCGTGAAGAAGAAGTTCAAAGACAAGAAGTTCGCCGCCAAGGTCGAGCGCGCCGAGATCGCGCGAGCGCTCGAGATCTATGGCGTCGAGTTCGCGGATCAGGTGCAAGCCATCATCGACGCCCTGAAGCCGCATGCTGACGAACTCGCAATCGGTGGGGGAGTGTGACTTGGCTTGGATCCGAACCGTTCCCGTTGCTGAGGCCACCGGCCGCCTCGAGAAGCAGTACTCCGGGGGGCTTGCCCGCTCCGGGCGGGTCTACGGAATCGTCCGACTCATGTCGCTGGAGCCAAGAATTTTGGAAGCTTCCATGGGGCTCTACATGGCGACGACGACGCATCCGCGCTCGCCGCTGCCCCGGTGGTTTCGGGAGCTGATTGCCGTAACTGTCTCTCGCGCAAACGACTGCTTCTACTGAATCCGTGCCCACGAGGCCGACCTCCGTGCCGAGGCGCCACCCGAACTCGTGGAGACGCTGCAGTCGGCGGACCCAAATTCCGCTCTGACCCAGACGCAGGCTGCACTCTTGGCCTACGTACGTAAACTGACGCTCGTCCCATCCACGTGCCGGCAGGCTGATGTCGAGGCGCTCCGTGACGAGGGTGCCACCGATGAAGAGATCCACGCGACCGTCCAGGTTGCGTCGTATTTCAACTACATCAACCGGGTCGCCGACGCGTTGGGAGTGGATATCGAACCCGAGATGAAGGAGACGACTGAGTGAGCCCGCCACCAATCGCGCTGTTGACGGACTATGGACTACGCGACGGCTACCACGGCGCGTTGCGGGCGGTGATCTTCTCGATTTGCCCAGATGCCCGCTTCCTCGACGTCAGCCATGACGTGCCGCCCCAGAACATCCTGACCGGCGCTCACCTTCTCGCGTCGGCTGGTCCCTACCTGCCGCGTGGTTGCATCGTTCTCGGCGTCGTGGACCCTGGCGTCGGCGGCACGCGGCACGCGATCGCCGTGCGCACCGAGCGCATGCTCCTTGTTGGGCCCGACAACGGTCTGTTTTCGTTGCTCTACCGGCAAGACCCGCCGGTCAAGGCGCTGGAGCTCAACCAGCAGCGTTTCTTGCTCGGCAACGTTAGTCGCACGTTCCATGGGCGCGACATCTTCGCGCCGGTCGCGGCGCATCTGGCCAACGACATTCCATTCGATAGCCTCGGCACACCGATCGACATCGACTCCCTCGAGCGCCTCTCGTTCGTCGAGCCCGAGGCTGACGATGTCCGCATCGAGTGCCACGTCGTGCACGTCGATGGCTTCGGCAACCTGATCACCGACCTCGAACGGGGGCAGTATCTGGAGTGGAGCGGCGATGACGAGGTGCACATCGTCGTCAACTCGCGTCGCGTCTACCTCGCCGATACGTTCACCTCGGTCGCCGAAGGCGAGCCGCTCGCATACTTCGGCAGTACCGGGCGCCTCGAGATCGCGGTGCGCAACCGTAATGCCGCCGAGGTGCTGGGAGTCCAGCAGTCTGGGACGATTACGGTCCATAAGTAGGGGCGGGAAGAAATCTCGTTCCTGCGGGTACTCGGTTTGCGGCGTCCAGGTTCACGTTCACGTCTACGGCGTTGATGCGTCCTGTGGTCGTGGCCTTGCTCCTATACCCGAAGTCCTTCCATCGCCCCGTAAGTCCCATCGAAGTCGACTTTGCCGTAGTCGAGGTTGCCGTACATCGCTAGCTGCGGGCACTGGGCGCAAGCGGGGTGCAGGTCTCCGGTGACCAATCCCTCACGCAGAGAGACGTAAGTGGGGTTGTTGAGGATGGCCTTGAAGTCGTAGTTCTGGCGCAGGTTGTCGATGACTGGGCGGCTGTTGCCGCAGCACGGTGAGACGTCGCCGTTGAGAGCGATGAAGGCCTCGCGCCAGGCGTACTTGCAGTAGTGCCGCTTGTCGGTCTGAGGTGGCGGTTCGTCGACCTTTGTCGCGATTTCGAAGTGGGGCGGCGCATCGTGTGACACGTCCTCGCCGTTCCCGAACAAGCGGGGCAGGTTGACGCTGACACCCAGGCGACGCCCCTCATCAGCGGCGACGCGCAGGGCGCGATCGGTGCGTTCCTTGTCCTTGCTGGGGTGGCTCTCCTGCCAGTGAGAGTTGTAGGCGATCAGGTGTCCGACCGAGAGGCCGTCGATGCCGAGCTTGTGCGCGAGTCGAACCATCTCGGGTAGCTCGTCGACCCATTGCAGGGTCAGGACGCTGGCGATCCAGACGTTGGGACGTGCTTGTGGCGTAATGCGGGCGCGCCAGTCGCGCACGCACTCGAGACGCTCACATACGTCGTCGAAGTCGCACGGTTGGCGCAGGTAGTTGAACGTCGAAGCGCTGGCTCCGTCCATCGATACGATTAGCTTCGTGGCCAGGCCTTCGAGAGGCGGCAGCGTCTTGTCGTCCAAGTAGGTGCCGTTGGTGATCAGTTCGACGAAGACACCGTGCTCGCGCGCGAGTGCGAGGAACTCGTTCCAGAACGGGTACATCATCGGTTCGCCGACGACCGAGGGGATGATCTCCTGGACGTGCGGAAACACGTCGCCGGCGAACCGGGTCAGGTCCTCGAGAGACGTGTGCAGGATGCGCCCGGGGTCATGCTTGTCCTTCCAGGCACGGGGTGGCGTGAACTCGCAGTGCGGGCAGCGCAGGTTGCAGTCGGCGGTCAGCTCGAGCGTTACGCGCAGCGGAAAGGCGTCGAGGCGGCCGTCGCCGGCCGTCTCGGCTGCCAGGACGGCGTCGAGGTTGCGCGCGCGGGGCGATGCTGTGTCATTGGCCATGCTCTGCGCCGAGTATACGCCGCCGGATAAGGCGCTGATGGTTGGGTAGCCGGCCTGCTGCCAGGCAACGATGCCGCCGGCGAGATCTCCGACGTCCTCGCCGCCGTTGGCGCGCAGCATGCTAGCAGCGATCGTCGATCGGTAGCCCGTTTCGCAATGCACGATCATCGGGAGGTTGAGTGGCACGTCGCCGAGACGTCCGAGCAGCTCCTGTAGCGGCACGTTGAGGCTGCCTCGAATGCGGCCGTTGTTCCATTCGCGGCGCGTACGCACGTCCAGCACGACGGGCGGTTGGCTTGACGAGAGTGCTTTGTCGAGATCAGCAGGGGTCGGGAGCTCTGTTCGTCGCAGGCAGCTCGGTTCCTGCCCGAGCGACGGCGCGCCGTCCTTGAGAAAGCCAACAACGTTGTCGAAGCCGACGCGGCCGAGACGAATAGCCGCTTCACGCTCGCCATTGGGCTCGGCGATGATTGCGAACCGGTCCATTGGATCGAGCAGGGTGCCGGCCCATGAGCAGAAGCGCCCCGATAGCGGCACATTGATGCTGTCCGCGAGATGGTTCTCAGCGAAGGCCTCGGCGTCGCGGCCGTCGAGCACGGTCACCCCGTCGGCCTTCTCGGCGAGGAGTTCGGCGATGTTCAACGGGCGAAGTGCACGCTTGAGGTTGGTGTCGAGCGTTTCGTGTTGGCTGCGGTTGAGCCGGACGTCGTGGGCGAAGTAACTCGGCGGAGGAGTTTGCCCCTCGGTGATCTGGCGCACGAACTCCTCGCGGGATATGGGTTGCAGTGCGTAGTTGCTCTGCCGCTGCGCGCCCATCGTCGTCCATGTCTCGGTGGACATGTTCTTGCCGCAGGCCGAACCGGCGCCATGCCCGGGATACACTACGACTTCGTCGGCGAGCGGTAGCAGCTTCTCTCGCAGCGAGTCATACAACTTCGAGGCGAGTTCTTGCGGGCTCAGGTTAACCGACGCGAGCAGGTCCGGCCGGCCGACGTCACCATTGAACAGCGTGTCGCCCGTGAGGACCGCTTTCGGTGTTTCGGCGCTCTCGTCGAGGTTGAACACGAGGATCGAAATCGACTCCGGCGTGTGGCCTGGTGTTTCGAGGATCTCGAGACGAACGCTGCCGAACTCAAGGCGCTCACCGTTGTCGAGTGGATGGAAGGCGAACTCGGGGTCCGCCTTCGCGCCGAGGTGAATCGTTGCCCCGGTGCGTGCCTGCAACTCAATGTGTCCCGAGACGAAGTCAGCGTGGAAGTGCGTCAGCAGCACGTGCTCGATGCGCATGCCCTGGGCCGCTGCCGCGTCCAGGTAGACGTCGACGTCACGGCGTGGATCGACGACCACCGCGATGCCGGCCGCCGGATCGCCGATCAGATACGACGCCTGTGCTAGCTGCTCCAGGTAGAACTGCTCAAGGATCATGGTTTACCCCGCCAGCATCTTCAGGACCGGATGAAGCGCTGTTGAAGTTCGTCGAGTACCCCGTCTTTGCTGGGCAGGGTGGCGAGCTCAAGTTGGATGATACGCATCGTTCGCACGTCTGGATCGGTCAGCGTTTCCTCGAGTCCTCGCTGCGACAGGTCCATGGTCATTCTCCGGCCCGAGACGTTGCCGATTCGTGGCACGACGCCAGCATCTGGTAGGCGAGATTCTGAGGCCGCTGCCTGTTCCCGTCCACTGCGGCACGAATCCGATCCGGCGGTCGGAGTGGTCGGTCAGTTGGCGAAGCAGCGGAATACTGTGGGGCCGACCACGGACGACACTGCGTTGACAGCGACAGTTTCGCCACAGCGCTTGGTCGGGTTGCGGACGGAGATCAATCGCCTACGACCCTGCGCAGGATCTGCAGCGCCGACAGCGAGTCCGCGTGCCTGCGTCGCCGCGCTGCTCTGATGCCGGCATCCTTCATCAATCGGTGCGCCTCGTCGGTCGTGTGTGCTTCGTCGACGGTCATGATCTCCAGATCCTGGAAACGCTTGCGCAGCACGTCCACGAGCGCCAATACCTTACGCGCTTGCGGTCCAGCCGCCCCGTCGCGTCCCAAGGGCACGCCGACGACCAGAACCTCGGATTGTCGTTCGGCGAGAAGCGGTGCTACGCGATCCGGCAGCTCTTTCATGCCGGAATGATCAATCCGGTCGAGAGGCACACAAATCGTGCCAGTCCAATCAGTCGCGGCGACGCCCGTGCGACGCTCGCCGACGTCCAGCGCCAGGAATCGTCTGGCGCTCATCGGTAGATGCGTGGCAGGAGGCGCTGGCGACCTGGCAGCGGGGACAACGGCCGTTGCGTGGACTGGTCCTTGAGCGGCGCGAAGCGAGTGCCCGATCGAGTGCTGCCGACGTAGCCCTCGATCTTGTGTGAGACCAGGGAGCTAGCGACTCTCCTGACAATCCACGGCAATACCACCAAGCGGCTCGCTTCCGGGAACAGGTCGGGAAACTCGATCGTTAGGGCGAGCAGGCCATCGAAGCGCAGACTGCCTTTGCCCTGCACCTTGACCACGGGGGCGTGCAGCGCCCAGCGCTCGATCTTGACCACTCGATCCTGGGCGTGCAACTTGATCGAGCCTGAGTCGAAGTTTGGCTGATTCTCCGGGCGCAACATTGCGTAGATGCTACGGAAGACGGGGATGTCGCCGAGGTAGCCGTCGGAGATGGCGATCTCCGCGTCCATCTCGAGCGTCGTCGGATCGTCGATGTTGACCTTCAAATCGAGGTGGCCGTCCACGAGGCCCGAGTAGGTCTGCAGGGTGTCAAAGCTGTCCAGTAGCTCGGCCAAGTTGACTCTAGCGATGGCGAGGCTGACCTCGAGGCGCGATGACTCGTCGAGGGTCAGGTGCACGAGCGGGGGCGCGACGTTACCGGCTCGAGCCTCGACCGAGCGCAGAGCGCCGCCGTGGATGCGGATGTCGCCGGTCTGGACCGTGAAGGACCGCGGTGTCGCGACGAACGGTCCGCGTGCGTCGGAAAATTGCTGCCCGAGTGTCACGAACGACAGGCCCGCGGCGCGTCCTTTGACGATGGCGCCTTCGGGTCCGAACGTTCCCTCGTCGATCACGGCGTAGCCCGTCAGCCCCGACACTTGCACGCCTGCTTCGATCGCCAAGTTCTCGGCGCGAACGCGGGCGCCGAGGAGCCGTCCGCTGATTCCGAGGCCCTTGCTGCCGTCGCGGGGCGCGCGTGGTAGGCGGAGGGTCATCAAGAGGTCGGCCACCGTTACGTGGCCGTGGGCGCGTCGCGCCAGATAGGCCTGTTTGAGCTCCTCGGTGAGCAAGCTCGCGAGCCGGTCATCGACTGGGTAGCGGTCCGCGCTCAGAGTCAGCGCGATGTTCGTGGCATCCTTGTCCTGCGAGATGCGTCCCTCCTCGCAGGTCACGTGCGAGTCGCCAAGGTAGCCCTCGAGATCCTTGACCCAGATCACGCGCTTCTCGTCGATGCGGACTTCGCCCGACATGCGGGTCAGAGTGTCCGGGAGCAGCGCTGCCTTCGACGTGACTTGGCGAAGGTCCACCGTGAGCGCGCTCAGGTAGTCGGGGTCGGTGGGTTTGCGTTTGATCGACAGAAAGGTATTCACCGTCCCGGTCGCAGCAAGCCTCTGCCACAGTTCCTTGGTGATGAGCTTCTGCTCGACAAGGACTTCGGACAGCTTGTCGTTGAGGCGCACGTCATTGGCAACGACCATCAGGTCCGCCGTCGGAGCGTCGTGTTCCCCTGCGAAGTCGAGCGCGCCTTGGAACAGCAGGCGCGCTTCGAGAGCGCGGCTGCGCAGCCCCAACACTTCGACTCGGGTGTGCTTGCCGTCGCCATGCACGATGACGGGGCCGTTCAGCTCGCGCAGCTCGACCGGGAACGACGCGAAGCGCGCCCGGGCATGGTGCAGATCGCCGCGCAGGTCGAAGGACAGGTCGTCGGATCCGGGTGGCGTCCAGGCGAGTAGTTCGAGGTCGAACTTGCCGCGCGGCGACAAGAGCTCCCACTGCTCGCCGAGCTTCGGTTCGAGCGTGGTCAGCGCCGTCTTGAGTTCCGGGCTGAAGGTCGCCTTCTCGCTGGTGACACGGATCTCGGTGGTTCGTTGATCCTCGTCGATTCCAGCGCCGCCGTAGAAGCGAGCGCGTGCGGTGATCTTGTCGACACTGGCAGTTCCGAGGCGGCGCCCCTCTAGTTGGAACCGCACCTCCCCGGGCATGAGTCGAATCTGGCCGACGATGTTGTCGATGCGGAACGGGAAGCGCTCCCAGGTGGCGCTCGCGCTTCGCGGCCGTAGCGTCGCTTCCCAGGTCGGGCCGTCGTCGCCGGAGCGTTGCTGGAGGCTCACCGTGTAGTCAGTGGAGCCGCGCGGCGCGAACGAATCGTAGGTCTTCACGTTCTCGCGCAGCAGGCGGTCGAGGGCTGGTCGCACCTCGGCGCCGAGTGGGAAGTCCTTGCCCTCGATCGTCAGGTCGATGTCGTGTCGGGCAAGATCCAGCTTGCCCCTGATTTCGATCTTACCGCCGGCAACACCGTCGGCGCACATCGAGTGAATGGTCACGAAGCGGTCGCGCACTTCGACCCGGCCGTGGCCATTCGTGAACGGATATGGACAGCCGATGCGCTTGCCGCGTGTTACGAAGCCTTCGTAGCGGAAGTCGAGGCCGCGTAGGTCCAGATCGAGTTGCGTGCGCGGCTCGCCGTTGTCCGGGCCTCCGAACCGAAGGAAGACGTCGATGTCGCCGCGGCCATTCGCCGGGCGCAGTGCATCGAAGACCTTGCGCGCTTCCGGAATCCGGGCCAGTGCTTCCGCGAGCTTGCGGTTGATCTGCACGTTCTCGGCGTGCGCACGCAATGTGAGCCTTTGGTCACCGATCAGGTTCTCGAGCCGGACCGATCCAGAGAGTTCGAAGTCGGTGCCGCTACGGTCGACGGACAGATTGAGCGTGCCGCCGTTGTCCGAAGTGATCGAGGCGTTGCCCGCGAGATGCGTCAGTAGATAGGTGAACGTGGGCGGCCGCACTTGCAGGTTGCTGAAGCGCGTGCGGATGCCGCCGCCGAGCTTGCCGGTTGCATCGGGGTAGGTGAGCCATAGCAACGGTTTCACGAGGCCAGTAAGCCTTCGTTCACGCACGAACCGGGCCACTTCGGCGCCGAAGGCCTCCATCCCGTTGGCGCGCAGGCGAAACTCATCCGCTTCCGCGAGCAAGCGGAACTCGCCATTCTCGACATCACCGGTGCCGTGGATCTTGATCACGCCGCCGAGCGGATTGGGACACTCGCCTTTCAGCGCCAGGCGCGTGGGTTCGGTTGCGTCGGGTAGCACGGACAGCTGGATCGGTCCGAGCACGAGCACGAGGTCCTTGTCGGACGGCAGGTGCAGGCGAACGGTCATGTCCTTGATCCGCATGGATGGAATGTGACCGGGCGTATCGTTGCCACCGAGGCGCAGTAGCGAGCCGACGTCGAAGGGCGTGTCGGCCCCGAGAAAGATGTCGAACTCTGGTTTTTCGATCGTCACGGTCTGGATCTGACCGGCATCGAGCGGGTTGAGCGACAACCCCACGGTTAGCCTGCGCACCTTGAGCTTGTCGCGGCGGTCGCGGCCGTCCACTGCGCGCGGGGTCAGCCGCATGTTGTCGATCTGTACCTCGCCGCCGATCGGATCGACCTTGGCGTTCTCGATCTGCAAGTTGGCCGTGAACAGATCGCCGAGGGATTCGAGCACCCACCAGCGTGCCACGCTCGGGCGAGTCACCACGAGCCAGGTTCCGGCGATCAGCGCGATGGTCAGGAGGGATGCGTACAGAGCGACGCGTCGAAACGTCATGTGCCAGGAGTCTGCGGGGTCTGACGCGGGCGCGCCAGTGCAACGGCTGTGCTGCTTTGGACTTCCCATTCGTGGCCACGTGGTCGTCGGCGGCGAGAGCGAGATGGCTGCCGGACTACCCCGAAAGGGTGCGAAAACGGCTCTGGCGACAAGTTGTGTGGGAAACGCGGCGTTTTCCGTTTGCAGCGCACGTTTCACCCGAGTATCCAATCCTCGCGTTAGGGCCTGTTTTCGGGCGTTTTCGGCGTTGAGGGCCGGTTTCTGTAGGGAGGGACCGCCGCTGCTCAGGGTCGGGAAAGTCTCGCCTTCGCGGCGGGACAGGGAGCAGGCACGTCTTCGATCTCCCTAAGTCATTCGCGTGCATCGCCGCTCGAGAGGAACACATGGCAGCTAAGAAGAAAAAGAAGGCCGGCAAGGCCAAGAAGAAGAAGAAGACCGGAGACCTGATCATCTCGAAGAGCCGGACCAAGGGCGCAGTGGACTGCAAGGTCTCGTCCGACTTCTACGGCGCGCTCGACGAAGTCGTCCGGGACATGCTGGTCAAGGCCGAGGACCGCTGCGGTGCGAACAACCGGGCGACGCTGCGCCCGCAGGATCTGTAAGCCGGACCCGTAGTCCAGATCGAAGCAACTTCGGTTGCCTCGAGCACGAGCACGAACACGGAGACGTGTTCGTGCTCGTCTCGTAGGTCAGCGGGGTCTGACACCTTTGACCAACGAAGGCTGGCCGGTCGCTAGCGGGCGAGCCTGGCCAGGATGTCGCCCGCCTCGACCGTGGAGCCTGCCTCGACCGAGATCTCGCTGATCTTGCCGTCGCAAGCGGCCGTGAGTCGGTGTTCCATCTTCATTGCGTTGAGGACGATGACGTCTTGGTCCTTGGCGATGGTGTCGCCGACCGTGCAGAGCACGTCGACGACCGTGCCCGTCATCGGGGCGGTGACTTCTGTCGGGTCTTCGGTGGCCGCAGTGTCGCCGTGCTCCGGGTCGGCGGAGCCCAAGACCCAGGTGTGTCCGTCGACGCGGATTTGCAGGTCGCTGCCGAGCATGGCAGCCCAGGCGCGGTGGCGGATGCCGTCGGCTGCAATGAACCAGAACCCCGAGTTGTTCATCGGGCCAGCCTCGAGGCGGACGGTTTGCATGCCGATGCGAAGTTCGTAGCTGCCGTCGCCGGCCGAGCGTGCTTGCAGTGTCAGGGTGTCGTTACCGATCCGGATCTGCCGCGGCGGCTTCATGACCCTGCTCCCGAGAGACGGAAGTCGTCGTGCAGATCCCAGGGCGATGCCGTGCTGGCCGTGGGTGACGAGTTCGCGCTCGATGTGGAGTGGAAGGCGCCGGCGAGTGCGGCTGCCTGGAGGACTGTGTCCGGCGGATCACCGTTGCCAGCCAAGAGCTCCGGGTGCACTGCCAGGAAGTCTGTGCGCAGGTCACCGCTCTTGAAGGCTGTGTGCTCGACGACGCGCGCGATGAGGTCCGTGGTGGTCGGCAGGCCCAGCCACGCTGCGTCTTTCAGCGCGAGTTGCATGCGCTGCACGGCGGCTGCTCGGTCAGATGCGTGCACGATGACCTTGGCCAGCAGCGAGTCGTAGTGGGCCGGGATCTCGTCCCCTTGGCCGAAGCCCGAGTCGACGCGGACGCCGGGCCCTTCGGGCTCGACGCAAACCGCGAGGCGTCCGGCAGCAGGCAAGAAGTTGTGCTGCGGGTCCTCGGCGCAGATGCGTGCTTCCAGCGCGTGGCCGCGCAGCGCCGGCCGCCCCTCGGGCAGTAAGTTCGCGAGGCTGCGGCCAGCGGCCAGCCAGAGCTGCAAGTGCACGAGGTCTACGCCCGTGACCAGTTCGGTGACCGGGTGCTCGACCTGCAAGCGCGTGTTGACCTCGAGAAACCGGAAGTCGCCTGCCTCGTCGACGAGGAATTCGACCGTCCCGGCGTTGCGGTAGCGCACCTCACGCGCGAGCGAGACCGCCGCGGACTCGAGTCGTTGGCGCAGGTCGTCACTGACGAACGGTGACGGCGACTCCTCGAGCAGTTTCTGGTGGCGTCGCTGGATCGAGCACTCGCGTTCACCGAGCGCTATCACCCCGCCATCGCCGTCGCCGATGACCTGCACCTCGATGTGCCGCGCCGGCTGCACGAAGCGTTCGACCAAGACTGCATCGTCACAGAAGGCCTGCTTGGCTTCGCGCCGCGCAGCCGTCAGCGCTGCCAAAAAATCCGCTTCGGCTGTCACGACGCGCATGCCGCGCCCACCACCGCCGGCCGAGGCCTTGATCAACACCGGGAAGCCTAGGCGGCGCGCCGCTTCGCGCATGTCGTCGTCGCTGGCGTCGACGCCGTCGAAGCACGGCACGCATGGGACGCCCGCGGCTTTGGCGACGCTCTTGGCGGCCCGCTTGTCGCCGAGCGCCTCCATCGCCTCCACGGTCGGCCCGATGAAAACGAGCCCTGCCTTTTCGGTGGCTCGAACGAAGTCCGCGTTCTCGGCGAGGAAGCCGTAGCCAGGGTGAATGGCATCGCAGCCGGTGTCTCTTGCCGCTGCGATCAACTTGTCGATGTCGAGGTACGACGCTGCCGGCTCCGGGGCGCCCAGTGCAACCGCAGCTTCGGCGATCTGCACGTGTCGCGCACCTTGGTCAGCGTCGCTGTAGACCGCGACTCCGGCGGCCCCGACCTCGCGCACGCCACGCAGCACTCGGCACGCGATCTCGCCGCGGTTGGCTACGAGCACGCGGCGGAACGGCGCGCCCGACTCAGTCATCGCATTCCTCGCACCAGGCTGCTTTGCGCTTCTCCAGGAAGGCAGTCAGCCCTTCGCGTGCTTCGTCGCTGCCGCGCACGTGTGCGATCAGTTCGGCGGTGTGCCCGATGTCGTCGATGGCGGCCAGGCGTTGGCTGAGGTTCTTGGCGATACCGAGCGCCGCCGGGCCACCTTTCAGCACGGCCTGTACGCCGCCATCGATCGCGCCATCGAGGGCATCGTCGGGCACCGAGCGAAACACCAGGCCGACACGTTCCGCCTCGCGCGCATCGAAGCGCTCGCCGGTGAGGAACAGAGCGCGCGCCTTTGCCGCGCCGAGCTTGTCGACGACGTAGGGCGAGATGACGGCGGGCACGATGCCGAGTCGAACCTCGGTGAAGCCAAAGATCGCGCTCTCGGCGGCGTAGGCGATGTCGACGACGGCGGTCAGGCCTGTGCCGCCGCCGAGCGCCGCGCCGTGCACGCGCGCCAATACCGGCTTCGGGCACTCGTAGATGGTCTGGAACATCCGCGCCATGCGCAGCGCTCCGTCCAGATTGTCCGCGTAGCCGACGTCTCCGGACGCGCGCATCCAGGAGATATCGGCACCAGCCGAGAAGCTCTTGCCGCGGCCGCCCAGCACCACGCAGCGGACAGCGTCGTCAGCGCCCGCGACTTCGAATGCAGCGCACAGTTCGTCGATGACCGCCTCGTTGAAGGCGTTGTGCTTGTCAGGCCGCGCGAGCCAAACCTCGAGCACGCCATCCGGGCGGCGTTCGAACTCCAGTGTTGCCGGCTGGCCGTAGTCCATCGCGGGGCAGCCTAGTGGGGTGAGCCAGGAGTACGCCACAGATCTTTCGAGCCCTCGGCGCCGTACTTTGGCTCACCCCGCGAGCGAGACAAAAGCGCCGCGGACACCGCCTGAAAAACAGTGTCCGCGGCGACCCATGCTCATGCCTTCAAGGCATGAGCCGATCGGCTAAGGCTACTTGCCGATGATCCACTCGAGCCCGTTGGCCAGTTGGACCTCGGGGGTCTTGAGGAGTTCGATGATGCCGGGCTGCCATGCGAGCACGAGGCCTGGCAGCGGCGGGATCGGTAGGCTCACGACCGTTCCGGTTGCCGGTACCGGGCCGAGCACTAGTGTGGCGACGAAGGGCAGCTTGACGTTCAAGTCGCCGAACGGCGTCGGGATCGCCGGTGTCTGACGGCCGAGGCCCAGGAAGAGCACGGCGCCCTGGTTGGTGCCGGCTGCGTTGACGAGGAACTTGCCGTTCATGCCGATGTTCGGCGGGAACTGGTCGAGCGGCATGACGTTGCCACGCATCGACTTGCCATAGGCGATCGCCGATCCGCAGCCGGCGACCCAGATCCTCACCCGGCCAACGTTGTATGCATCCTCGCTCGACATGCCGAATACGCCCTTGTTGGTGAACAAGTTGGCTTGCATCAGGAAGCGGAACATCGTGGTCTTATGACCAAGTACCGTGGTGGGGAAGCCTCCGACGGGGGCGTATGAGGTGCAGGCGCTCGTCGCGCTGCCGGACACGCCGATCACGCCGAACCACTCGCCGCCCTTGAACGTCAGCGGCGGGACTAGCATATGTCGACCCGAGCTTGAGCCGGTCTTGTACACCAGCGGGTTTCCGGGCACGGTCGCGGGATATGCCGGAACCTTGGCAGCGAACTTGTAGATCGCAAAGGCTGACGTTCCCATGTTGGTCTCGTCGGGAACTTGGATGTGCGTTACGACCATCAGCGGAACGGCGGCCGGGACCTGGAAGTACGTGCCTCGGGACGACCCGCAATACGTACGTTCGAAATAGGGGTGTGCCAGCTGCGCCGTCGCAGTGCCTGCCATGCCTGCCATGGCAGCGATGAGAGAGAGAGAGAGTAGACGCATGGGGATCTCCTGGGGGGGGTTGGGAATGAGGCACAGCCTCACACGGTCTAGCCTACAGAAGAGGCCGACATTGGGTAGCCCTGGGCCCGTTGCTGCTTGACCACGGAAGATCCGGTGGGATGGACGTATGGGGCGATGGAGGAGGATGGTCCTGAGCTTTGGGGCTTGAGGCAGTGGAGAGAGCCGTTGGCGATGTGTTTGACCGCCAACGCCAAGCGTGTCGAAGCGGAGCGGCTCTTGAATCGCTACGGCGTGGCCGCGCCGCCTGGTTGAGATCGCCGGGCTACCTGCCGATGGTCCAGTCCAAACCGTTGGTCAGCGAGAGGTTGGGAAACTCGATGATCGCCGCTTGGTGCGTCAGCACGGCACCGACAAGGCTCGGATTGTTCGGCAGTTGCACCTGGATGTCGATGCCGATGGCCGGCACCACCGGTGTGAAGAGCAGGGCGAAGAGCGGCAGCCCGGCGTGCAATGGACCGTATTGTGTCGGGAGGAACGGTCGCAGGCGCGCGAGACTGAGCAGCAGCAAGGCGCCGTGATTCGTGCCCGCGCCCGGCTTGACCTTGAACTGTGCGTTCTTGCCGATGCTCGGGGGGAACGGATCCGAGGTCAGGATGCTGCCGCGCTTGGCCGGTCCATAGGCTGTTGCCGAACCGTGGCCTTGCACGAACACGCGCACGCGCGACACCGGTCCCGTGGAGGAAGAGATCGGCGCGACCCCCTTGTTGCGGAAGATGTTGGTCTGGGTGATGAAACGTCCGAGTATGACCTTGTTGCCGAGCACGCTGCTCGTCCACGGCGCGTTGGCACCATAGGAGCTGTGCACGCTCGACGTGCTGCCCGTCGCGCCAACTACACAGAACCAGTTGCCCTTGGCGATCCGCAGCGGCGGCCAGACCGCGAGGACTTCGCTGCTCTTGCCGGTGCCGAACCAGACGGGCTTGCCGGGTCGATTCGCCTGGAACATCGGCGGCTTCGCGCTCTCCGCGTAGATCGCCGTTGCCTGCGTGCCGGCGTTGGCTTCGTCGGGAACCTGCACGCCAGTCACGAAGAAATCGACTGGGGCCTGGAACAGATAGCCGCGCGTCAGCGATGGGCTTTTGAACGTGCTCGTGAAGTCCGGCGTCGCGAGTTGGGCGAACGTGGGGCCCGCGAGCAGTGCCATGGCAGGGATGAGGGCCGAGCGCATCGTGTCACCGACCATAGCGCAGCATTTTATTACATGCGGAAGACCGGGGCCCGGTAGTCCGGGATCGGCGCGTTCAGGGTCGCCGACAGAGCCAGCGCCAGCGTACGTCTCGTCTCGAGTGGATCGACGATGCCGTCGTCCCATAGCCGCGATGTCGAGTAGTAGGGACTACCTTCGTGCTCGTACTTCTCGAGGATTGGCGCCTTCAGTGCTTTCTCTTCTGCTGCCGTGAGTTCTTTGCCATCGGCCTCGAGTTGATCGCGCTTGACCTGTGCGAGCACGCTGGCAGCCTGCTCGCCACCCATGACCGAAATGCGCGCGTTGGGCCACATGAACAGAAAGCGCGGCTGGTAGGCACGCCCGCACATGCCATAGTTGCCGGCGCCGAAGCTGCCGCCGACGACGACGGTCAGTTTAGGCACCTGTGCAGTGGCGACTGCCTGCACCATCTTGGCGCCGTCCTTGGCGATGCCCTGCGTTTCGTACCTGGAGCCGACCATGAAGCCCGTGATGTTCTGCAGGAACAACAGCGGGATCTTGCGCTGGCTGCACAGTTCGACGAAGTGGCTACCTTTCAGCGCGCTCTCACAGAACAAGATGCCGTTGTTCGCGAGGATGCCGACGGGTCGGCCGTGTAGGTGCGCGAAGCCACAGACGAGCGTCTCGCCGTAGGTCTTCTTGAACTCGTGCAGGCGCGATCCATCCACGAGTCGAGCCAACAGTTCGCGTACGTCGTAGCTCTGCCGCGTGTCACGTGGTAGCACTCCGTAGAGTTCTGCGGGGTCGTAGGCTGGGTCCTCGGGCTCTTGCAACTCCAGTTGGCTCAATTTCGTGCGGTTGAGGTTGCGCACGATGTCTCGGCACAGCGACAGGGCATGTTCCTCATCGGTGGCCAAGTGGTCGACCACACCCGATCGCCGCGCGTGCAGGTCACCGCCGCCGAGGTCCTCCGCCGTCACGACTTCACCGGTAGCAGCCTTCACCAACGGCGGGCCGCCGAGGAAGATCGTGCCGTTGCCCTTGACGATGATCGTCTCATCGCTCATCGCCGGGACGTAAGCGCCACCGGCGGTGCACGACCCGAGCACAACCGCGATCTGCGGGATGCCCGCGGCCGACATGCACGCTTGGTTGTAGAAGATGCGCCCGAAGTGATCACGGTCGGGGAACACCTCCGCTTGCAGCGGCAGGAATGCGCCACCGGAGTCGACGAGGTAGATGCACGGTAGTTCGTTCTCGAGCGCAATCTCCTGCGCGCGTAGGTGCTTCTTGACCGTGAGCGGCAAGTAGGTGCCCCCCTTCACCGTGGCGTCGTTGGCCACGAGCATCACCTCGTGGCCGTGCACGCGGCCGATCCCCGTGACGATGCCGGCCGATGGAGCGGCGCCCTCGTAGAGGTCGTTGGCTGCCAGCGACGACAGTTCGAGAAACGCCGTTCCCGGATCGACGACGCGATCGATCCGCGCCCTCGGCAGCAACTTGTCACGCCCGTGATGCCGCTCTACGGCTTTCGCCGAGCCACCTGTCCGTACCGCAGCAACACGATCCCGCAATCCCTGCGCGAGCGCCTCATGGTGCGCAACGTTTGCCCGGAACTCGTCGCTGCCGGTCTTGACTCTCGAAGGAAGACGCATGCCAAGAGACTAACGCCGGAGGCAGGGCAAC
>NYZE01000016.1 GCA_002685965.1 Planctomycetota bacterium
ACCAGTGCGCTGTGCCAAGGCTTCGATCACCGCCGAGCGCACAGCGGAGTAGACGAGCCTTCCCTCAACGAAGCGAACCTCCGACTTGGTCGGGTGCACGTTGACGTCGACCTTGGCAGGATCGAGCGTGATGAACAGGAAGACGACGGGGAAGCGTCCCCCCATCAAGTACTCGCGATAGGCATCCTCGACCGCGTGACTGAGCGACCGATCGCGAATCGGACGTCCATTGACGAAGAGATGCTGCTGCGCCCGGTCACGGCGTGCGCCATCCGGATCCACGACCAGACCGTCGACGCCGACGCCGCCCCGCTCGTGCTGAACGGCGAGGGCACGCGCCTCGGTCTGGCGGCCGAACAGGCGACCGATGCGGCGGCGCAGCGTCTCGCGCGGCGGCAGGTCGATCGTGCGTCCGGCCTCGATACGGAAGCCAACATCGGGGTGCGACAACGCGAGCTTCTGTAACACCTCGAGACAGCGCTGCCGTTCACCCTGGGGCGTCTTGAGGAAGCGCCGACGTGCCGGCACGTTGCAGAAGAGGTCGCGGATCTCGATGACCGTACCCTGCGCAGCAGCAGCCGGTCGTACCTCGGTGACGACGCCCCCTTCGGCTCGCACCTCGGCGCCCTCGATCGCATTCGCTTCGCGCGACAGGATCCGGGCCCGCGACACGGCACCGATCGAGGCCAGAGCCTCGCCGCGAAAACCGAGACTGACGATCGCGTCGAGGTCGCCGACGTCCTCGAGCTTGCTCGTCGCATGCTGCACGAAGGCCAACTCGAGGTCGGCTACGCTCATGCCGCGACCGTCGTCGGTGACGCGAACCAGGCTACGACCGCCGTCCTCAAGCTCAACAATGATGCGCGTAGCACCGGCATCAATGCTGTTCTCGACCAGCTCCTTGACGACCGAGAACGGTCGCTCGACCACTTCTCCAGCGGCGATCTTGCCAACGACCTCGGGAGGTAGGACGCGAATCATCCGAATGTAGTCAAAGGACAGCGAGGTGTTGGCGAATCGGCAGCAGCGTCTCGGCGAGGAGTCGCTCGAGTAACACTTCCGGGGTCTCTGAGCTCGTGCGAAGCCGGCGCTCCGCCCGGTGCAGCGCACCGAGCAGGCCGACGAGCGCGGTCGTCGACAATCGATCGAGTTGGCGCGCGAAGCGATCCTTGAACCAACCGCCGTGCTGTTCGACGACGCTCGCCGGCGAAGCACCCGCGTTGAGAGCGGCGCGGGCCTCGAGCAGCTTGCCGATCGAGGTGCGCATCCACGACGTCACGATCGGGAACACCGCAGCCTGCTCGATCCGCTTGCCGTCGCGGTCCCGCAGTCCCTCACGATACATGGCGCGCAGCGAGCGCAGGGCCTCGACCGGATCGCCGGCCAGGATCGCGTCGACCAGCTCGAACTGCGACGAGCCGAACGAGATCGTCAGTGCACCGCGCAGCGCCGCCGCGGTCACTCGTTGGCCGCCGATCTGCGCTGACAGGCGCGAAAGCTCGCCATCGAGCTGCGCCGGGTCCGTGCCGACGACCTCCACCATGAACAGCGCCGCGTCGTCGTCGAAGTTCAGTCCGCGCGTGCGCGCACGCCCAAGCAACCAACGCACGAGCTCGGCCCCGGCGTCGCGCCGCTCGGCCCCGAAGGACTTGTCGTAGAGGGCACGGAACTCGAACACCTCGCCCATCTTCTTGATCGTCTTGGCGAGCTGGGTGCGGCCATCGAGCTTGCCCACCTCGACCACGAGCGTGTTGCCCGCGGCGACCTTCTCGACAGTCTGCACGAGCGATGCGGCGTGCTGGCGTAACCAGCGGTCGCCATTGCGCAACAACAGGACGCGGCGGCCGCCGAAGAGACTCGCTGTGCGCAGGTCCATCAGGAAGTTGCCAGCCTCGGCAGCGCCACCGGACGACTCGAGACCATCGAGTTCGGTGATCTCGCTGTGCTCGGCCAGCACCTTGCGCACGGCGTCGAGGGCGCGGTCCTTGAACCAGCGGGCGGGGCCCTGCAGTACGACGACGCCCGGCGGTTCCTTGCTCAGCGCCGAGCCCAGCCGACCAAGTTCCTTCTCCGGGTTAGGTGCCGCCATATCGGTCTTATACAGGAGCGATTGGCGCGACCCAGAGGTCGATCGCGGTCAACACAGCGAGCACGATGCTCAAGCATCCGTTGACCGTGAAGAAAGCGGCGTTGACCCGCGAAAGATCTTGCGGCGAGACGATCGTGTGCTCGTAGACCAGCAAGCTACACGCCGCCGCATAGCCGACCCACCACCAGACACCGAGGCCTGTATGCACGCCAAAGCACGCCAACAGCGCCACCGTCACGACATGCAGCAGCCGAGCCACCTGCAGCGCGCGCCGCACGCCGAGCCGCGCTGGAATGCTGCGCAGGCCGAGACTGCGGTCGAAGTCGACGTCCTGGCAGGCATAGATGACGTCGAAGCCGGCCACCCACGTCAGCACTGCGCCAGCGAGCAGCAGCGGCGTGGTCAGATGGACGAAGCTCCCGGTCGCGGCGAACCATGCACCGAGCGGAGCCAGGGCGAGTGCGAGCCCGAGTATCAGGTGGCAGGCCCAGGTGAAGCGCTTCGTGTACGAGTAGCCCAGTAGCACGATCAGCACGAACGGCGACAGCGCCGCACACAGCGCGTTCAGCATCCCCGAGGCGAGCAGGAAGATCGCGGACGCGGCGAGCGCCAGCGCCAGTGCAGCCGGCGCGCCGATCTTCCCTGTCACCAACTCGCGGCTCACGGTGCGCGGGTTGCGCTGATCGATGTCGCGATCGACCCATCGGTTGAACGCCATCGCCGCCGTGCGGGCGGCCACCGCGGCGACCACGACGAGAGCCAACATGCGCAGGGGCGGGCGTCCCCCGGTCGCCAACAACAGCGCGATCAGCGCGAATGGCAGCGCGAAGATCGAATGCGAGAACTTGACCAAGGAGAGCCAGTCGCCGAGCGAGCCCGCCTTGGATCCAGGATCTGCACTCACGTGGCGTCCTCGTAGAGATCGTCCGGCGTCTCCCATGGCTTGCGCAAGGCCGAGTCCACGCCGAGCCGGTGCAGGATCTTGGCGAGCACGAAGTCGATCAGGTCGTCGCGGGTCTTCGGCCGGTGATAGAAACCTGGCGACGCCGGGAGGATCACGGCACCGGCACGCACGAGCCGGGTCATGTTCTCCAGGTGGATCAACGACAGCGGTGTCTCGCGCGGCACGAGGATCAGCGTGCGTCCTTCCTTGAGCGCGACGTCGGCCACCCGCCCGATCAGACCGACCGAGTAGCCGCCAGCAATCCGCCCGAGCGTGCCCATCGAGCACGGGCAGACAATCACCGCTTCGACCCCGGCGGATCCTGACGCGGGCGCGGCCTCGACCGAGTCGGCGCCATGCCACACCACGGACTCGGGGCGAGCAAACAGCTTCTCTGGGGAGGGATCCTCGATGCCTTCCTCATAGAGCAGCACCCGCCGCGCAGGCTCCGACAGCACGACATGGACGACGGCCCCAGCCATCGACAGCGCATCGACCAGCCGCACGCCATAGACAGCGCCGGAGGAGCCGGTCATGCAGACGACGAACTGACGCTCAGCCACGCGCCTCTACTCCCGTGACGCGGGCCGGCTTGACGCCCACGTAGAGTGAAGCGATGCCAATGCTGAAGAGGTCATAACGCGGCTCGACCAAACCGGCACGTTGCATCAGAGCGAGAAAATCGTCACGGTCGGGAAAGGCCATAACGCTTGTGGGAAGGTAGTCGTAGGCGCTGGTGGACCGGCTGCGCGGGCTCAGCAGTGCGCCGAGCTTCGGCAACACCCGGCGAAAGTACCACAAGTAGAGCTTGCCGAGCACGGGCGTGCGCGGCCGCGAGAACTCGAGCACCAACACCCTACCGCCAGGGCGTAGTACGCGGGCCATTTCGGCAAGACCGGCGACCGGATCGGCGACGTTACGGATACCGAACGCCACCGAGCACACGTCGAAGCTCTCGTCCGCGAACGGCAAGTGGAGAGTGTCGGCGGCGACGAGCCGCAGGCGTGATTCCGCACCACGTTGCACGACCTTGTCGCGACCACGCCCGAGCATCTCCAGACAGAAGTCGGCACCGACGACTTCGCAGCCGCGCGCCGCAAAGCTCAACGCCAGGTCGGCGGTCCCGGTGCAAACATCGAGCACTCGCGGCAAGTCGCCGTTCTCTGTCCCCAGGCCAGCCGCCACCGTCTTGCGGCGCCACAGCACGTCGATGCCCCCGGACAGTGCGCGGTTGAGGAAGTCGTAACGCGGCGCAACTTCCGCGAACATGCGGCGCACGTCGCCGGGAGCGGGCCCAACTGCAGTGGACCCGTCTGCCGATGAGCTGTGCGGGAGCGCTGACATCCGGTCAGGCTATGCTCCGCGCGCCCGCTGCAGCCCGAGGGCCAACAGCTTCTGCAACAGCTTCGAATAGTCGAGGTCCACGGCCGCGCTCGCAAACTCCTCGTCGGCTGCGATGTCTGGATTGGGGTTCGCTTCGAGAAACCACGCTTGCTCGTTCTCACTGATGCGAAAGTCGAGCCGGGCATAGCCCGACAGTCCGAGCGTCTTGTAGACCCGTTTGCTGGCTCGCTCCAGCCCTTGCTCAAGAGCTGGCGACAGACCCATCGGCAGCTTGTTCCAGGGAGGGCGGCGACGCGGCATGACGCGAAGTGTGCGCGCTAGGCGACAGCCGCGCCAGGGGTGATGAGCAGCTCGGAGCCGTAAGCCGAAGCAGGAGGCGGGCCTCTGACTTCGAACGGCCTGGTGCTGTGCTCAGGTCATCACTCGGGTTGGCCAGGCAACGTCACCAGGCCTCACTGGCGCCAGTAGCCACTGAGCACTTTGACACCGGGGCAATCGATCGTCTTGATGCGCTTGCCGGTGTCGAGTTCCATGATATCGATCTTGCCCGTGTCGCCCATCGCGACGAACAGGAAGCGCGGAATCGTCGCCATGGCGCCGACCTTCGCATCGGACTTGCCCGAGTGGTCGGCATAGATCAGGTTACTGATCTGATTGCTCTGCTGATCCGTAAGGGCACCGTTGTTGAAGATGTCGTCGAACGTCATGTCGATAGGTGAGTTGCCGGACAACGTGTCCTTGATCGGCGTCGACGCGGTCCGACCGCCGATGCGGCCGGTGATAGTCCATTCACGCTGGCGGAACGTCGGCGGCAGGATGAAGCCACCCGCGCCCGCGTTGATCGGGATCGGCCCGACCTGGCTCGAGGTCAACTCGAGGTGTGAAACCTGGCCAAGCCCGGTCTCGTCCGTGTGGCCGACCCAGATCGCGCTCGCCTGGACGGTCGTATCAGCCATGAGTCTGCGCCCATTGCGGAAGGTCGCCTGTTCGGGAACTCCGACGAAGTCGTCGAAGCCGATGCCGTTGGTGCCGTCCGGGCCGGATTCAAAGACCGCAACCGAGCCGTCGCGGTTGAGCACGTAGGCAAAGTAGGTGCCAGTGGCGAAGCCGAAGCCCATCTGTCGCGAGGTGACCCCGACGTCGATCGGGCGGTTGAGCTGACCGGTCACGGTCTTGCGCAGCTTCAGGTCAGCGCCGCCGATGATCGACATCGAGCTCCCGGTCGAGTTGAGCACGAGCAGATCCTCGCCCTGCGGCTGCCAAGCGCACTGGGTCGGGCCATCGCCAACCCGCGTCTCGCCGACGATCGTGTGGAAAGTCGGTGATTGCGGATCGGTATCGACGAACGTCACGGTGCCCGGGGCGAAGTTCGTGACCGCGAGCCGACGCAGGTTCGGTGACACCGCCATGTCGTACGGATCCGACAGCTTGATGGTCTCGAGCACCTGCATGCGGTTGCTGTTGACGATCAATACCTGACGCCGTTGCCGATCGAGCACGTAGAGGAAGTGTCCGATCTGCTGACGACTCGTGTAGGCGCAGAACGGCGTCGGCGGCTGTGGCGTCCCGGGCTGCGGCTGCGGGCCGTGGAAGATGCCCTGGACGGAACCTCCGTAGATGCCGACCGAGGTCACTTGATCCGAGAACGGATCACCCCTGCCCAGACGGTTCATTGGGCTGACCGCACATGGTCCGACCGGCGGATGGTTGGTCATGATCCGCAGCTGCTGGTAGATCGGGACCCAAGGTGGACCACTCGACGTGACAGCGGGCTCCTCGCACCAGATGTTCTGACCCGGGTTCGGCGGTGGGAACACGAGCTTGGGCGGGTTCGGCACCGGAGCAACCGAGATCGTGTTCCCCCAGGCGATGGTGCCCAGGTTCGGGTTGACCTGGTTGGCGCGGGTCGTGTTCGGGTTGATGTTCTCGTTGTTGAACACCTTGTCGAGCGGCGGCCCGATGTGGATGTCCTCGACACCGGCCAACACCGACGAGTCGATCAGGAGCGTCGACAGGTTGGTGTCCCGAGTCAGGGTGAAGATCCCCGCGCCGCCTGCGTCCATGTTGGTCAGGCCCGGCGTCAGCGACGGGTTAACGCCCGGCGCACCGAGGTTCGGGTTCATCTTCAGACGCGACGGGTAGGTGTCCCCGACATCGCCCGTGCCCTGGCCGAAGCCATTACAGTCGATCACGCTGACACCCGGGCTGGTGCCGCCACGACCGACGTAGATCGCCTCCGGCGCGACCGGCGCGTTGACGAGGCCAGGCCCCTTGCCGGTCTGGAACTGCGTCGTGGTCGTCAGGCCAAGCTTGACGCCGGCGATACTCGTGATCGCGGTGTTGTTGGCACTGACCTGGACGACAATGTTGCCCGGGAAGAAGAACGCCGGCCGCACGATAAAGGTGCAGAAGTCGCTGGCCGTCCTCGGATCAGCGTAATACAGCACGGGTGATGTGTGGTTGGCAATCGTCACGTTGAGCGCCATGCCGCGCGCCGGTGGGGTCAGGTTTCCCGGCCGGAAGAACTGGCCCACGTCGAACGGCTGAATCGGCTTGCTGAAGTTGACCTGGATCGTCGTCGTCGGATCGACGCCGAGCTCGCCGTTGCCTGGAGTGATTTCCGGCGTGTTCTTGCTGAAGCCGAGCACCTGCGGCGCGATCGTGTCGGCGCCGACGGTGGTCGCCGTGCAGACTTCTTCGACGACCGGCTTGTCGCGCAGGTCCATGACCGATGACGTTACGAGCAGCCTTATGACCTGGCCGACCGGGAAGGTTTCGAAGGTCGTCATGTCCTCGTCGAAGTCCGGGATGAACACGAGCGTCTTCTCGCTCACAAGATCGCCGTCACCCGTGAACCCGGTCGGGAACCCGGCGGCCCGCGCATCCTTGATCGTGACGTTGCCGTCCTCGTCCACACTCACGGCCTGCACCAACTCGAGGTCGAACCCCGGCGTGCTCGGGTTGTCGTAATACGTCTTGCCGCCGACGAACGCACGCCCCTTGACGAAGCTCTGGCTTTCGCTCATCGGGTCGTACTGCATGATCTGAATCGCACCGGTAAGCCCGGAGTTATTGCGGTTCGCGGGCAGGGCTGACAGCACCGAAGAAATGCGCAGGTCGTGGCTGAAACGCAGCAGCAGGAACTGGTTGCCCGGATCACCGCCCGGCTTCTTTGGAGTCGTCCCCCACACAGCCGGGGGCACGACGCCGTTGGCGCCCGTCATGTTCAGCTTGAGTTCGTCCGTCGACGTGATGTCGATGATCTTGGTGGACGGCAGCTGGAAGGCATCGAGCTCAGCGATCCGGTAGGGATAGATCTGCCCGAGGCCGGTCGACGCCAGCACTAGCTTGAACGGTCCGCGATTGTTCGCATCGCCGGCCGTGCCGCCAACGACTTTGTCCGCCAGTCCTTCCCTCGGCGGTCTACGCTTCTCTACCACGCCGCGCAAGGGACGCAGTACTCCGCGCAAGAACGCTACTCCGGCGAAACCGACAGAGCCTACGGCGGTTTCGTTCACCTTGAACGGGACGGCGACTGACGTCTCGCCAGTTCAGCCGGCTTCGGCGACGAGCA
>NYZE01000017.1 GCA_002685965.1 Planctomycetota bacterium
CAGGCCATCGATGATCCGAGACCCGTGCTCGCTGGCCAGGTAGGTCTTCGTCGCAGTCGTGAGGTCGGCATCGAGCGTCTCGGGCTTCCAGGCTCGGTTGAGCAGCGCTGGACAGGAGACCGACGCGCAGTTGACGGCGAAGTGAATGCGCGGATCTCCGAGCTTGCGCCCACGCCCCTCGAGTTCATCGAGACTCAACAGATCGCCGCCGACGATGACGGTCTTCTCCTTGAAGAAGTCGAAGCCCTTCGCCTTCTTCACTTCGAGCACACCCGCCAAATCCGCACCCCCTTTACCCCGCCCTAGCACGTGCTCGACCACGAGTGCCAGGGTCTTAGCGTTGTAGGCATTGATGTAGAACGCGAGCTTGGCGTGCGCGTCGACCTTTGATAGGTCCGCCTTCGCCACGCCAGCGAGAAACTCGTCGATGGTGGCACGTTCCATCACGACAGCCGCATAGTCAACGCGGCTTCCCTTGACGACACGCCCCAGCACTTTGCCAAACGGCTCGACCTCCGGGAGGGCGCCACGGGCTGCGAGGATCGCCTTGTCGTTGCTGTGCTTCCCGGGAAGGGGGCCAGACGGGCGCGAAGTCAGCCCCCTGTTCCCAGCGGACGGTCGCGACGATGCTCCCTGCTCCGTTTCGCTGGACATTGCATGGTCCGTGCAGGAGGCAAGCAGCATGATCGAGGCGGCAGCCACCGCGAGAGAAGCGATCGATCGGATCGACATGCGGGCATACTACGTTCCCCGTGACTTCTCGCCCGATCGAATCCGTTCCCAACGACGACCCACGACTACAGGCACTCGCTCGCCTCCTCGGCATCGTCGATCGCTTGCGCGAGCCAGACGGCTGCCCCTGGGACCTGGAGCAGACCCTCGAGTCGATGGCGCCTCACCTGCTCGAGGAGGCCTACGAGCTGGTCGACGCCCTGACCACAGGCGACGCCGAAACCGTCGGCGAAATCGGCGATCTGCTCATGAACATGTGTCTGCTGGCCAGGATCGGGCAAGACGAGAAGAGGTTTTCGATGGCCGACATTGCCACCGCTACCTCGGACAAGCTCGTCCGGCGGCACCCGCACGTCTTCGGCGAGGACACAGCTGCCGACAGCAAGGAAGCTCTGCGCCGCTGGGAGGCCGTCAAGCGCACCGAGCGCAAGGGTGACCGGGACAAATCGGCCCTGGCAGGTGTCCCGCGTGACCTACCGGCCCTGTTGCGCGCCTCCCGGGTCGGCGAAAAGGCCTCCCGGGCCGGCTTCGACTGGCCCGATGCGGCCGGTCCCCTCGACAAGATCGAGGAGGAGTTGGCTGAACTCAGGTCCGAGATCGAAGACGGAACGACGCCGCGGCGAGCCCAGGAACTGGGGGACGTTCTCTTCTCTCTCGTCAACCTGGCCCGCCACCTCGGTATTGATGCCGAGACGGCCCTGCGGCGGACGATCGACCGGTTCGCACAGCGCTTTCGCCTGGTGGAGGAAGAGCTCGGCGATCGCATCTCCTCTGCCACGCTGCCCGAGCTGGAAACCGCCTGGCAGAACGCCAAGGCGGTGTCGGAAAACCGACGGATTTCCGACGATCAGCCGACGCTCTCCTGACTTCTGCGCCTCCACCGCCGCGGGCACCAAGAGACGATCGGACTCAGGATTCCTATAACCTACTTCCTTGAAGGCACTTACAAGGCATTCAAAGGATTGTCAAGAAACGCACAGTGACGAAACTCCGTTGGCACGGCTTCTGCAATAGCTACCGTCACAACGGTGGGAACTGTTGGTGGAAGCCTCCCGGCTGAAGCCAATGGACAGAGACCCGGCGCCGTTTCAGGCGACGGCGCCGGGACTCTACTCTTTCCCCGTGCATGGGAAATCCTTGAGGGAACCATTGGCAGGGAACAACAGGCGGCCAACGCTGGCCGCCTGCTTTTTTTAACGAGGGCACGCACCCTCCCCACCTCCGGGCCCCTGCCACCGGCGCCCTGGCGATCGAATCGCAAACCAGGCTCCTCCCACCCTTTCACCGGTCGAGCACCTGCCCGCGACCTAGGAGAGAGCGACGCGGCCTGCCGAACGGGGTTGAGGCATCGCTGACGCCGGTCGCTTTGCCTCGAGGTCGCGTATCACGCCAGCCAAACCCGGCCCGCTCCAGAGCCGCGGGGCCCAGTGATCCCGCGTCACGACCCGTGCCCCACCACGATCTCCTTGGCCGCCAACGCTCCCGGTTGCCCCGTGATGCCGCCGCCTGGGTGGCTGCCGCTCCCGCACAGGAAGAGCCCCTTGACCGGGGTCCGGTAGTGGGCACAACTCGGCGCCGGACGCATGAACAGAAGCTGGTCGAGAGCGTGCTCGCCATGCTGCAGGTGACCGCCGGTCAGGCCGTAGTCAGCTTCGAGGTCTTCAGGGGTCCATACCGCTCGCGCGACGATTCGGTCCCGCACACTCGGCGCGGCCGCCGCAAGCCGCTCGACGACGGCGGCGCCGAGCGCTTCACGCTGCGTGTCATCCCAGCCGCCGTCGACTTCGCGGGGCACAAAGCTCGCGAGAATCGAGACGACCTGGTGGCCTTCGGGCGCGAGGCTCGGATCCTCGAGTGTTGGTACGCGCACGTCTAGCGCCGGCCGCTCGGAGAAGCGCCGGTACTTCACGGCATCGAACGCGCGCTCGAGTTCGTCCAGGCTACCACCACTGATCCGGGCGCACTCGATCGCAACGCCTTCGCGGTCGCGGAACTCGAGCGGGCCGTCGAGCGCAAGATGGATCGCGGCCGTCGTGCCACGCGTGCGCACAACCCGCAGCGATTCCTCAACCTCGAGCGGGAGTTGGCACGGCGCCAGCAACTCGAGCATCGTGCGTTTCGGATCACACGACGCCGCGACAATCGGTGCGTCGACGTCCTCCCCGTCTGCCGTGGTGATCCCAGCGATGCAACCATTCGCCGTCCGGATCCGGGTGACCGGAGTGCCCGTGCGCACCACGACTCCGCGTTCCTCACACGCCGCGAGCAACGCATCTATCAGCGCGGCGGGGCCGCCAGTGACACTGCGGTCGGCGGCACACTCGGCGAACAACAGGTTGATGGCAGAGCCCGGCGACCAGGGCCCCATGAACGTGCTCTGCACGCCGGGTAGCGCCAAAGCTCCGCACAGCACTTGCGACTCGAAGCTCTCGTTGAGCCAATCCGCGACACACATCGGCGCCACGCGCATCAGTTCGATCATGTCGTCGCGTCCGAGCCGGCGAAGCGCCAGGCCGCGACGCGCGAGTTGCCAGAGGCTGCTCAACGAGCTGACGTCCATTGGTGGTGGCGGCGAGTCGAGCACCGACCGCACGAAGCCACGGACGCGACCGATGAACGCGCGCCACTCGGCGTAGGCACTAGCATCGCGCGCAGACACTCCGGCGACGTCGTCAGGCGACAGTAGCGCGCCTGGCCCCGCATCAGTCACGGCCAGCACCGACGGCTCCGCCGCCCTAAACGTCAGTCCATGCGCCGCCAGACCCAACTCATCGACAATCTTGGAGCGGAGCCCCGCGGTGTCGTGCCACAGGCCCGGCACACGGTAGCCAGGGTGGAACTCACGCCGTGCACACAGCCCACCGGCGACGCCGCGCGCCTCGAACACCGCGATCCGGCGCCCCGCCCGCGCGAGCTTCAGCGCCGCGACCAGGCCGTTGTGACCCCCACCTATGACGAGGGCATCGAAACTCATCGCGCCCCCTGCTTCAGCACCGCCTGCGCGCACAAAGCACCGGGCGCCCCCATGATGCCGCCGCCAGGGTGCGAGCCCGACGCGCACATCCACAGGCCGCGCACCGGCGTCCGATAGCGCGACCAACCCGGCACGGGCCGAAGGAACGCAAGTTGCTCGAGGCTCAGCTCACCATGGAAGATATTGCCCTCGGTCAAACCGTACGTCTTCTCGAGATCCCACGGCGTCAGGACGTGACGGTGCAGGATCACGTCCTTGATGTTCGGTGCATACCTCGCAAGCTCGTCGATGACCGCGTCACCAAACGCTTCACGCTGGTTCTCCCAATCCTGCGGCCCGTTCGCGAGCTTGTACGGCGCATACTGGACGAAGATCGACATCACGTGCTTGCCCGGCGGCGCGACCGTAGGGTCATTCAGCGACGGGATCACGATGTCGAGGAAAGGCCGACGCGAGAACGCGCCGTATTTCGCGTCGTCGTACGCGCGCTCGAGGGCGTCGATGCCCGGCGCCAACGTGATGTCGCCGTAGAGGTGACGGCCGTGGCCCGGCAGGCACGTGAACTCGGGCAGAGCATCGAGCGCCAGATTCACCTTGCCGGAGCTACCGCGCATCTTGAAGCGCTTCAGCTGGGTGGCGAGCCCGTCCTCGAGGTGGTGCTCGCCGACCAATCCGAGAAACGTGCGGTGAGGATCGACGCCAGAGATCACCCGGCTGGCACGCAACTCCTCGCCATTCTCGAGCACGACACCAACCGCGCGGTCGCCTTGCATCAGGACCCGGTCGACCCCCGCCTCGGTCCGAATCTCGGCTCCGAAGCTCCGCGCCGAGCTGGCGATCGCATTCGCCACCGAACCCGTGCCGCCCACGGCCAGTCCCCACTCTCGAAACGAGCCGTCGATCTCGCCCATGTAGTGGTGCAACAACACATACGCGGTGCCGGGCGATCGCAGGCCGAGAAACGTGCCGATGATGCCGCTCACGGCCATCGGCGCGATCAACTGCTCGGACTCGAACCACTCCGAGAGGAAGTCGACCGCGCTCATCGTCAGCATCTTGATGTGCGCCGAAGTCCAGGTTTCGCCCTGACCGCCGATCCGCCGACCGAGGCCAGCGAGCTTGAAGATCTCACGCGGATCGAACGACGTCGGGTCGGGCGGTGCCTGATCGATGATCGGCTTCACCTGTCGACCCAGCTCGCTCATGGCGCGCCCGAACATCGGATAGACCTCGGCGTCGCGCTTCGAGAACTGGGCGATCGAGCGGCGCGTGCGTTCGGCATCGGCGTCGCGTAGCAGGTAGCGCCCATCCGGAAACGGCGTGAACGTCTCCTCGAGTGGGATCACTTGGTAGCCGTGCTTCGGGAGGTCGAGATCGCGCACGATCCAGGGTCGCAACAGACTCACGACGTAGGAGCACGCCGAGTACTTGAAGCCCGGGTGTATCTCTTCGGTGACCGTGGCACCACCGACCAGGTGCCGTCGCTCGAGCACGACAACGCGCTGACCCGCCTTCGCGAGATACGCGGCACAGGTAAGAGCGTTGTGGCCGCCCCCGATCAGGATCGCGTCGTACGAGTTCGCCATCAGGGCTTACGTTTGCGTTCGGGGTTGAAGAACGGCGTCTTGACGACCGTCGCGACGGTGCGCAAACGCTCGAACTCGACGGTGTGCTCGATCTCCAGCTCCGTGCCGATCGCAGCGTTGCCGGCCTGAATCGACGCAAGGGAGATCTGGCGCTTGAGGATGGGCGACCAGGTGTGACTCGTCGCCTGACCGACCTGGCGTCGGCCCTGATACACCGGGACCGCCGCACGACAGGCCTCGGCCGGCAGGTGCGTCGGCAACCCGTAGCGATCGTAGATCGCCTCGAGCGCCGCCCAGTCGACATCGAGTCCGACGAGCCGCCACTTCGGTTTGCCGCTGCGCTCGGCGCGGATCGCAGCCTGACCCACGAACGGGTCGCGGTCGAGATCGACGGTCCAGCCGAGACCGATCTCGTCCGGCGTCGACTTGCGCGACTCGACCACGACGGTCGAGGCCTGGAAGTAGTCGACCCCGGCGAGGATGAAGCCAGCCTCGATCCGCGTCATGTCGAGCGCGTCGAGGCCGCACGGTCGCGCGCCGAATGCCCGACCAGCGTCGAGAATCGCATCCCACAGGCGCAGGGCATCCTCGCGTGCCCCCCAGACCTCGTAGCCGAGGTCGCCGGTATAGCCGGTGCGCGTGATCCAGACCTCGACCCCATCGAGGCACGCCCGGGTCGCGCCAAAAAAGCGGAGATCCTCGAGCGCCGCATCGCAACACTGCGCCAACACGGCACGCGAATTCGGCCCCTGTAGCGCGAGCGCCGCGATGCTCCTCGACGTGTCCTCGATCTCGACGCCGAGGCCCCGTCCCAGTCGCGCCAGCCAATGGTAGCCAGGCTCCGTCGCCGTGACCCGATACCAGTCGTCGTCGAGTCTGGCTACGGTGCCGTCGTCGAGCACCTTGCCGCGATCGTCGCACCAACAGCAATAGGTGACCTTGCCCACGCGCAGCTTGCCGATGTCGCGAACCATCATCCGGCGCAGCAACGTGGCAGCGTCGGGGCCACGCACGTCGTACTTGTAGAGCGGCGAGACATCGATCAGCCCAGCAGACTGACGAAACGCGTAGTACTCGGCTTCGTGACAACCCTCGTAACGCGAGACCGCGACGTGCCCCGCCCAGTCCTTCCACCGAAAGCTCCGACACAACGGAGCCGTTCGCTCGTGGAAAGGGGACGGGATCGGCATGACGAGAGAGAGCTCAGGAGGCAGGGGTGCACTGGATTGTGCGTGCCTGTCTCACCCCAGACTATCGCCTCCGAATCTCGCGAACCAACTCCGTAAACTCGCGGTTCCGTCCTCTCCGCTCGGCCTCAGCCCGCTACTCGACCGACGCGACAGCCTCAACGGCTGGTGGGACAACCGCAGGATGGCGCGCACAGTGTTCTCAGCGCCAACGAGGCTCTGCTTTGCCTAGCGTGAGCTGGGTCGTGTCTGCAAGCCACGGCTCAAGGCCATGCCTTGGACGGCGGCCGCATCGACCTGGGCACTTTGCCAGTAGAGCGGCTTGCCGACGAGGTTCTTGTCGTTCGGGAAGGGTAGCGTAATGGAGGTCTGCGGCACCGCGATCGCGGTGGTCAGCAAGATCAGCGGAGTGACAAGGAGCGTGCCGCCGAGCACTGGGATATTTGCGTCCTTGATGCCGAGCACGAGGACGCCGGCCGTCGGTGCGCCCGCGGAGTTGCCGATCAGCATCGCCACGTTGGCGCCGATCACCGGGCGTCGGTCGACGCGCAAGTAAGGCACGCCGGTCTTGCCGGCGAGGCCGGTGCCGTAAGAGAACGCCTCGTAGCCAAACCGCGTCACGCGCGTGCGCCAGCCGTTGGTGCGATAGATGTACTCCTGGTTGGTCCAGAAGCCGAGGTCGTCGACCGGGTCCACGTCGATGTGACTGTAGTCGCCGAAGCGGTTGCGACCAGAACGGTCGAGACGGTTCCAGGAAGCCGTACCGGCCATCACGAGCTGCGGCTTCGAGGTCTCGCCGCTCGCATCGCTGGCGCGACGCCCACAGACGAAGGTCGAACAATAGACGCCCGCGTGGCTGCCGCTGAAGCCGATGCCGACGTTGTTCTGCGCATCGACGGCGATCGAACCGTAGTAGTAGTACCAGAGCGAATCAGAGATGGTGCCGTACTGCTGCAGCGCGGCCGTGGTGCTGCACTGATACCACCGGCAGCCCGAGCGACCACTGACGCTGATTCCGTGGATGGTGTAGATCGAGCCATTGCGGAACACGGCGTTCATCGGCCGCGTGTCGATCGTCGAAATCGGCGTGGTGCTGCCTTTGGCGGGCGCATTCGGCGGGCTGCTGTGTGACGGGATCGTCACATTGCCGACCTCGGTCAGCGTCGGACTGGTCAACGGCGGGTTGACGCGACGCAACCGCAGCCGCGTGCTGGATCGACGCGACACGCAGTACTCTCCGCCGGGATCACCGTAGGTCGTGCACGGCTGGATCGCGCCCTCCCAGCGCAGGCCCGCGAATGCGGTGATCGTGCCGACCGTCGGCGGGCTCTTGAGGAGTGGCGCCTTGTCGATGGCCCAGAGAGTCATGCTCGCACCGCCTCCAACCATATAGGCCGCGGTGTAGATCCCGCGGGCATCAACGCCAAGCGTGGGATAGTCGGGCCACTTGCTCCCCACGTTGAACGACCACTTGTACCACGAGCCGCTCGGATCGTTGGTCGACGACATCGCGAGGAAGATGGTGCGCGTGCGCGAGAAGTCGGTCGCCAGCGCGATGTAGCGCTGTGAGTGTGGGTCGAACACGATGCGAGGGTCACCGACGACGCCACTGGCGTTCCAGAACGCATTGAGGCTCACGTTGACGACCCGCTGTTTGGTCGTCTTGGTCCAGGCCGACAGGTTGGCATTGACGATCGCCACGTAGTGATTCGGGCCGTTGGCGCCACACGTGTCCGGCGGCACGAGGTTGGCGCCCGGATCGCCCTGGCTGACACCGACGAAGTCGTCCCAGGTCGACGGCGCGGTGCCGTTGTTCGCGGCCAGAACGCCAACGTCTGGTGCGTTGCCTCCCTTGTCGCCAACGGCCGTCTTTGGCGCCGGGACGATGCTCTTGTCGGGGAGGTCGGCGACCGGTTCGCGGAAGCCTCGCCCCTTCGCCCAAACCAATCCCGCGTACTTCGTACCGGTGAGCACCTGACGCACGAAGAGATCCTCGAAGTCGAGCACGCGCGCGGCAGCCGGCTTGCCGACCGGCGAGAAGCACAGATCGTCGAGCGCGACGAAACCAGTCCGCCCGGTGAACGGCACAACCTGCACCTCGATGCGATCCACCGCGTCGAAGGCGAGGGCAATGCGCCGGTGCGTGGCGGTCAGTGCGATCCAGTCGGTGCGCTCGACCTCGTCCTTGCCACGATAACCGACCAGTCGCACGGCCCGCGCCGGCGCGACGCCGTGTCCGGCGAGCCAGACCTCGAGCACGTCGACACGTCCGCCAAAACCGATTCCCATGCGCGGATCACCCCACTCGTTGACGATCGCGATCCTGCCGGAATGTGTCGGCGCCTTGGCGTTGGACGTCGGCACGAACCACTGTCCGTCCTGACCGTTCCAGACGCCGCGCATCCTGACATCAGGCTGCATCGTGCCGCGCTTGTGCACGACCTCCATCGACTCGAGGACGAGCGGTGAGATCGCGTCGGCAGGAACGGCTTCGCCCCTCCTACCCGCCTGAGCAGTCGCGAGGGCGGAAAGGGGCAGGGCGGCGAAGAGAAAGGCGACAGCGCAGCGGCGGGTCGAATCAAACATGCAAGCACACCTCGGAAACGAGTCAGGAGGGGAGCCTCCATCGTCGCCGAACGAAGCAGCTCCGCCTACCGTCCCGGCACAAATGGGGGAGCCGATGTTTCCGAGGTGTGTCGGGGCCTACTGCCTCTCGGCCTCCTCCACCAACTTGGCCACTGCCTTGTCGAGCGCTTCGCCACGCGTGTTCTTGAAGCGGATCCGGCCCTCGGCGTCGATCACGTAGATCGTCGGCCAGCCGGTCACGTTCCAACGCGTGGAGATCGGACCGCGGGTGCTTCCACCGTTCCAGAACGACCGCCAGGTCAACTCCTTGTCGATGAGAACCTGCTTCAGCTTCTCGCGATCACGGTCACTGTTGACACCGATCAGGGCAAACGGACGGTTCGCATACTGCTTCACGAGCGACCGCTCGTGGGGGTACATGGCCCGGCACGGGCCTCACCAATCGCCCCAGAAGTCGAGCACCACGACCTTGCCCTCGTAGTCAGACAGCTTGAACGCGACGCCATCGATGTCTTCGCCATCGATGTCCGGCACGTTCTTGCCGATCGCGAGATGCTCGATCTCAAAGAGGTCGCCAGCAGCCTTCTTGCCGAGCGGAACACCACGCAGCTTCGCGTCCGCGTATTCCTTCTGCACCTGCTTCAGCAACTCATGCGCTTTGGCCTCCACACGAGCCTCGTCCAAGCTCAGCAACTCCTGCACGGTGTCCTCGCCGTAGGTGCCGGTATAGGAAGCCATGAGCTTCTCGTCAGCGTCCGAAAGTCGGCGTGCGGCGCCGACGCGTCGCATCAACACCTTGGCGGTCGCGTAGAGGGCGACGCCCTGAGTATCGCGATTGGAGGTGCCAGCCTTGACGTCGCGCAAGAACTTCAGCACGACGGGCCGGATGTCGAACATGAGACGCACACAGGCAGCGCCCAGCTTCTCGTGCTCGAGGTGGTGCTTCTGTAACAGCCCGAGCGCCCTGCTCGACTCGTCGCCAACCGCGCCGTTTTGCACGATCCAGATCAAGGCATCGCCGGCATTGGCCGTCGTCTCGACACCTCTCACCAGCTTCCACGCGCGTTTGCGATAGGCATCCGGTCTCGGATACGTCTTGGCCTTGGCGCTGCGCTCTTGCTTGTCCTTGATCTTCCGATACGCGGCAACCCACTTGCTGCGCTCGGCAGCGAGTTCCTTGGTGATGGAAGCGACCGTGTCCGCCGCCACTTCCTCGGTTTCCTGGCAGGGAAGCCCACCCGGTATCAGCACCAGGGAGGCGAGAAGCATGGATCCTCTCATGTCGATCTCCGTCGGGGAGGCGACAAGGATAGCCGCTCACCGGAGGATCTCGCGCATGCGCCAGGGATATGATGGCCGATCTTGGCCACAACTGCGGCGCCTGGCCGGGCGCTGCGGAGCCACCACTGGCACAAGACGCGCACAAAACAGCGACAGAGGCGAAGCGCGCACAAGCGGTCGTACCGACGAGTGTCCCAGATCGCTTGATCGATCGCCACGACGCGCGACGATGGCGCCATGCTGTCGGTCGTCGTGCCTCTCGGTTGCGAGCGTGACGCTGCCTCGTTGGAGGCGGCGCTGGCGAGCTGTGGCACCGCTGAGGTCCGTGTCGTCGCCGGCGCCGACGTGCCGCAAGCCGTGGTGCGCAGCATCCGACGACGCGGAATCGCCTGCGACCGATCCGACGCGCCGCGCGGCATGCGGCTGCGCGAAGGCGCGCGCGCCACGCGCGGCGATGTGCTCGTCTTCCTGCACGCCGACAGCGTGCTGCCGACTGGTTGGGGCGAGAGGCTGCAACAGTCGGTGAACGTGAAGCGACCATGGGGCGCCTTCCGCCTGGCGTTCGATGCACCCGGCCTCCGCCTGATCGCGCTCGGCGCCAATCTGCGCGCGCGGTTGTTCGGGCTGCCCTGGGGCGACCAGTCGCAGTTCGTGATGCGAGAGACATACGAGGCGGTGGGTGGGCACCCGCCTTGGCCGCTACTCGACGACCATGAACTGGCACGCCGCCTCGGGCGCATCGCGCGGCCCCTACTGCTCACTCCGGCAGTCCGCACGAGCGCGCGACGCTACCGGCAACGCGGCGCGCTGCGCTGCATGGCCGACAATGTGCGCGTTCTCCTGCACCACGCTGCGGGACGTGACGTGAACGAACTTGCCCGAAACTACCGCCGATGAGTGATCAGCCCGTTCTCGTCGAGCAGGACTTCGCGGCGTACGCAGGCAAGCGATCGCGCGACCCCGACTTCAACGGGTATCGCCTGTTGGTGCGGCGCAAGCTCGATGTGTTCGGCAAAGACGCGGTCCGCTACCTCGACAAGGAAGCGGACTTGAAGCTCACAAGCCGCACGAGCTTGAATCACCCGCACGCAACCAACAGAAACCGTGTGTCACGGCAGATCGCCTACTTGTCGCGTAGGCCGCAGGACAAGAAGGCGCTGACCGCGATCGTCGGCCCGGCCCTGGCCAAAGACGTCGACACGCACTACGTGCAGACGACGCTCGCGGTGCAAATCGACGAGGACTCCTGTGAGTTGGCGCTGCGCATTCATGCGATGGCCTGGTGGGACGGGCAAAACCTCAAGAACCGCGTCGGCAACGAAGCCGAGATGGACTTGTGTGGTGAGCTGATCAACCGACTGCCGCAGGGATTCGCCCTGCTCATGGACAACTGGCGCAAGGAGTATCTGCCCGGCAGCGTGACACCGCAGGACCTGGAGACCTACTTCAATACCTACACGCCCGGCGAGCATTGGCTGCACGTGCGCCGCCGCCTCGACAAGAACACCGCGATCGCGCTACACGAAGACCTCGGGGCCTGGGCACGCGAAGGGTTTCTCGCGCTGGCTGATTTGTATCGCTTCATTTGCTGGTCACCGGACAGCAACTGGCTGTTCGGCGACGACGGCAAGATGCGCCGCTGACATGCTGCCTCGGTCGCTACGCTTTGATCACCTACTGACACCGAACGGCTGGTTGAGCCCTGGACGCATCGAAGTCGACTGCACCGGCAGCATCGAGACCGTGTCCCAATCAAGCGACAACGCTGATGAGAGCGTACGCGGCTTCGCCGTGCCCGGCATGCCCAACGTGCACTCACACGCCTTCCAGCGCGTGTTCGCCGGATGCACCGAGCATCTCTCGGCCGAGCCAGGAGCCGATTCGTTCTGGACGTGGCGCGAGGCAATGTATGGCTTCGCCGAGCGGCTGACGCCCGAGGACGTCGAGGCCATTTCGGCGCTCGCCTTTGTCGAGATGGTCGAAGCAGGTTTCACGTCGGTCGGCGAGTTCCACTATCTGCACCACCGTCCGGATGGATCACGCTACGCCGACCCAGCTGAGCTGGCGCGCGCGGTGCTAAAGGCGACAGAGACCGCAGGCATCGCGATCACCCTTCTGCCGGTGCTCTATACCCGTGGCGGCTTCGACGCACCGATCGGCACGCGCCAACGACGTTTCGCGCACGCCGATCTCGACGAGCTGCTCGCACTCGCCGACGGGCTGTCGGACGAGGCGACAGTCGGCTTGGCACTGCACAGTCTGCGCGCCGTAACCGCAGCAGAGGTCGGCGCCGCCACGGGGCGAGCCCCGATTCACATCCACGTCGCCGAACAGCGCCGCGAAGTCGAGGAATGCGTCGCGACACGCGGCGCGCGGCCCATCCGCTGGCTACTCGACAATGCCGCAGTCGATCAGAACTGGTGTCTGGTGCATGCGACCCATGCCGACGCCGACGAACGACGAGCACTCGCAACATCGAGCGCAGTGGCCGGTTTGTGCCCGACGACCGAGGCCAACCTCGGTGACGGGGTCTTTCCACTCACGTCGTTCCTCGATGAAGGTGGTGACATCGCGTTGGGCACGGACAGCCACGCCTCAATCAGCGTCGCCGAAGAGCTTCGCACGCTCGAATACGGACAACGCCTCGTGCACGAGCAGCGCAACGTCACCGCGTCGGCAGCAGCGCCGCACACAGCACGCCGCCTGTTCGAGGCCGCACTCGCCGGCGGCGCACGCGCACTCGCGCAACCGACAGGACGGCTCGAGCCGGGCAAGCGCGCCGATGTCGTCGTGCTCGACGCGGACCATTCGCGGCTGCTCGGGCACGGATGCGAGACGGCACTCGACGCATGGGCGTTCTCGTCCAACGGCACGAGTCCGGTCCGCGATGTGTTCGTTCGTGGTGAACGACTCGTCGCCGAAGGACGACATGCGCGACGGAGCGAGGTTCTGAGTGCATTTCGCAGCGCATTGACCAGAATCCGCAGTGGTTGAGCCCTACATCTTGCGCGCGCCCGCCGCCGCCGAGGTGCCGTTGTTGGTCAGCATCCCCCACACCGGCACCGACGTGCCACCGTCGATCGCCGCGCGCTTCGCGACACCCGAAGTCGCCGCACTGCCCGACACCGACTGGCACCTGCACGACCTCTACGACTTCGTGCCTCAGCTCGGCGCGACGATGCTGTTCGCCCGCTACAGCCGCTACATCGTCGACCTCAACCGGCCTCGCGAGGGCGGAGCGTTGTACCCAGGGCGCTTCGAGACCAGCGTCACGCCGACACGCACGTTCGCCGACACGCCGATCTACCGCCACGGCGCCGAGCCCGAAGAGGACGAGATCACCGAGCGCTTGGATCTCTACTGGCAGCCCTACCACGACCGGCTTCGTGGCGAGCTCGCACGCCTCAGCGAGCGCCACGGCTACGCACTGTTGTTCGACGCACACAGCATCACGAGCTTCGTGCCCCGATTCTCGAGCGACAAGCTGCCGGGTTTCATGCTCGGCGACGTCGACGGCACGTCCAGTCACCCCGACCTTTCGCAAGCCGTGCTCGCAGTGCAGGCGGCGAGCGGCATCTCGTTCCAGCCCAACCACCCATTCAAGGGCGGCTACATCACCCGCAGCAACGGTGCGCCCGGCGCCGGCGTGCACGCGCTGCAGCTCGAGATGAGCCAACGCCTGTACATGGACGAGGGGCCACCATTCGCGTATCGGCAAGACCTTGCGGCGGCGCTGCGCCCCACGCTCGATGCGTCACTGCGCGCCTTCGTCGAGACGGCGCACAACTTGTTCGGCTAGCGCCGGCGGATCGAAGCTTCGCGCGCGGACATGATGCGGCTACGCGCGCCTTCGTTGCTGACCGCACGCACACCGACGATCGCGTCGTCGAGGAGCAAGTCCTCGACGGTCACCGAGACGCCGCGACGGGTGGCACGCTTCTTCGGCACAAAGCGCGCCTTCTGCCAGTCGGCGGCCGTCGTCCCGCGCCAGACGACTTCCCAGCCGGCCAGATATGCGGGCGTGTCGCCGGGTCGGATCTGCACCGTCGTCGAGAAGTTGCGGCCGCGAACACGCGGCGGTGCGGGCATGGCAGGCGCCGTGGCGAGTTCGTAGAAGGTGCACAGCGCCAAGCGCGTGACGTTGGCGAGGTAGGCGAAGTCCATGTAGTCGGGCAGGTCGCCGTACGGCTTGCCGTTCTTCTCGGTCACGTTCTGGTGCTGGCGTGGGTAGTTCTCGTAGGGCTCGGTGAAGCGGATGGCCGCCCAACCCTGCTCGGCGAACGGCCGGTGGTCGCCGCCGCGGCCATAACGATCGCCGCGGAAGATCAGCCTGACTCGGAAGTCACTCAGATAGCGGTGCGCGCAGTCAGCTGCAACGCGTGCGAGGTTACGACCTGGCGAGTCGGCAGCCGTGTCCTGATAGGAAAAGACGCGGACGTAGGAACGCTCGCGGCGCCCGTCGGTGCCTTCCGTGTTCCCTACGATGTCCATCGTCAACATTCCGTCGACAACCACTCCTTGTTCCGCGAGTTGCTTGGCATCGGCGCGGGAACCGAGCAAGCCAAGCTCCTCGCCGTCATAGCAGACCAGTCGCAACGTCGCGCGCAGCGGCACGGTGGCCAGCAGATCGGCAAGCTCCACCACCGCGGCGGTACCGGAACCGTCATCGTTGGCGCCGGGTGCGTCCCGCTCGCCATCGCCGTTGGAGATGTTACGCGAATCGTAGTGGCCACCGATCACGTAGACGCGGTCGGGATCGGTGAAGCCCTTGATCGTCGCAACGAGGTTGACGACTTCGATGTTGCGACCGCGGCGCGAACCGACGGTATGCGCCTCACGCGTGACGACCATGCGCCCCTGTGACCGGCTCGCCGCCTTACGCAGGCGAGCCTCCAGGTAGTCCCGGGCGGCGCCGATCCCCCGCTTCGGGTCCTTGGTATCCGACAACGTGTGCCGGGTGCCGAAGGCGACGATGTCGCGCACGGTCTTCTCGAGACGCTTGGCGTCGACGCTCATGGCAAGCCGCGCCGCTTTGGCGCAGCGCTTGGGTGGCCTGTCCTGGAGGGCCATGACCACCAAAGCTGGTAGCAGCAACAGGTTCAGCATCCGCCCGAACATAACGCCTTCTGAGGCTGCCATCAGATCCCAGCACCATCGAGCTTGGTTGCGATGTCCCCGGCGATTTGGTCAATGGTGCGATCGGAGGTGTTGACCGTGAGTTCGGCCAGGCGGTAGAGGCGCTCGCGCTCGGAGAGGATCGCGCACAGGTGCTCGAAGGCGCGGCCATCGCCGCGCATCGGGCGCATATCGCCTTGGGCGACGACGCGCGACCAGTGCTCTTCCGGGCGGGCTTTGAGCCACACCGTGCGGGCGTGCGCACGAAGGTAGTCCAAGGTGGCCGGCTCGGTGACGAGGCCCCCACCCACCGCGAGCACGAGGCCGTGGGCGCCGGCAAGCGCGCTGGCCACGGCGTCCCGCTCGGCCCGCCGGTACCACGCCTCGCCGTGCAGTTCGAAAATCTCGGATAGCGACATGCCGGCGGCTGACTCGATCGCCTCGTCGAGTTCGACGAAGCTCCAGCCGAGCCGATCCGCGAGCGCAGCTCCGACCGTGCTCTTGCCGGCCCCGCGCAGACCCAAGAGCGCGATCACCTGCGCGCGGTCGCCGGCCGCCGGCACTGCGGTGAGCAATGTCGCCGGCGTCGTGCCGAGCGCAGTCGCGATCTCGGCTAGCCTCAGCAAGGACGGGTTGGCGAGACCGCGCTCGACGTCGGCCAGGAAGCGCTCCGAGACCCCGGCCCGTCGGGCCATCTCGCGCCGACTCCACCCCAGCGTCTTGCGGCCGGCCAGGACGGCGACTCCAACACGCTGCAGAAGCGGCTCACGGGCGACCATATGTGCACTATAGTGCAGTTTTCGCCCCCTTTGAATCGGGAAAACAGGATCTATGATGCCACTCTCCCCAAAGAGGCAGTCATGATCGACTTTCATACCCACCCCGATCGCTACCGACACTGGAACCTGTCGATCGACGGCGCGGTGGCGACCCTCACCCTGGCCATCGACCAGGATCAACCGTTCGCGCCAGGCTACGAGCTCAAGCTGAACTCGTACGACCTCAGCGTCGACATCGAGCTACAGGACGCGATCCGAAGGCTTCGCTTCGAGCACCCAGAAGTCGCGGTATTGACCGCGACCTCAGGCATCGAACGCATCTTCTCGGCCGGTGCGAACATCCCGATGCTCGCCAGCTCAACGCACCCGTTCAAAGTCAACTTCTGCAAGTTCACGAATGAGACGCGCCTGCAGCTCGAAGACGCCGCCCGCACCACCGGCATCACGACCATCGCTGCACTCAACGGCCTCGCGGCCGGCGGCGGCTACGAGCTCGCGATCTCCTGCGACGAGATCTACCTCGTCGACGATGGCAACAGCGCCGTGTCGTTGCCGGAGGTCCCGTTGCTCGGCGTGCTGCCCGGCACCGGCGGGCTGACGCGCCTCGTCGACAAGCGCAAGATCCGTCGCGACCTCGCCGATTGCTTCGCCACGCGGGCCGAAGGCGTTCGCGGCAAGAAGGCCAAAGCCTGGGGCCTGATCGATGACTACTGGCCCAAGAGCAAGTTCGCCGACAATCTGAGCGAGCGCACCACCGCTGCCACGATCGAGAGCCCGCCACGCTCGGACGGACCGGGCATCGAGCTTGGCGAAGTGTTGGCGCGCAAGACCGCCGACGGTTTCGAATACGACCACGTCGGCGTGACGATCGACGAACGAGTCGCGACGGTGACGGTGCAGACTCCGACGCAGCCCGAACCGAAGACACCCGAAGACTTCTTGGCAGCGGGCGATAGCTGTTGGGCCATCCGCGCATTCCGCGAGCTCGACGACGCGATCTGCCAGCTGCGTTTCTGCCACGACGAAGTCGGTCTCCTGCTACTCAAGACACGCGGTTCGATCGACTCGGTGCTGGCCGTCGAAGAGACCCTGGCCACTCATAAGGACCACTGGCTGGTGCGCGAGATCGTTGCGCTCATCGCCAGCGTGCTGCGCCGCTGGGATCTGACGGGCCGCAGTCTCTTCGCTGTCATCGACGGCGGAACGGCGTTTGGCGGACTGCTCTTCGAACTCGCACTCGGCTGTGACCGCATCTACATGCTGGATGACCCGGACAACCCGACCGAGGTCGCAATCGGCCCTCTTTCAGCCGGCAGCCTGCCGATGTCGAACGGCCTGTCCCGACTCGAAAGCAGGTTCCTGCGTGACCCCGACCACGCTGCGCGGCTTGCGGCCGAGCGGCCCCGCGCCGACGCCTCCGAGGCCAATGACCTCGGCCTGGTGACGGTGCTCGCAGACGACCTCGACTGGGATGACGAGCTGCGCCTCGCGAAGGAGGAACGCGCATCGCTATCGCCCGATGCCCTGACCGGCATGGAAGCGTCCCTGCGCTTTGGCGGTCCGGAGACTTGCGACTCGAAGATCTTCGGTCGGCTGTCCGCCTGGCAGAACTGGATTTTCACTCGACCCAACGCGACTGGCGAACAGGGTGCGCTCGTGTGCTACGGCAGACCCGAGACCGCGAGTTTTGACTGGAGGAGAACCTGATGCCCCACATGGAAGTCGACCTGGACACGCGTATCCCGAACAACGTCAATCTCAAGGGCGACAAGCGACTGCTACGCGCGCTCGAGCACTGGCAGCCTCAGTTCATCGAGTGGTGGAAGGAGATGGGCCCCTCGGACTTCAACGCCGACAGCGTCTACCTGCGCACCGCGGTCGGCGTCGGCAAGGGAGGCTGGGCGCACTTCGACCACGTCAAGATGCCGGACTATCGCTGGGGCATCTTCCTGGCCGAGCCGACCGATGATCGCAAGATCCACTTCGGCGATCACGTCGGCGACCAGGCTTGGGACCAGGTCCCCGGAGAAATGCGCAACCGTCTGCGCCGGTTGATCGTGACGCAGGGCGACACCGAGCCCGCGTCAGTCGAGCAGCAGCGCCTGCTCGGGCACACGGCGCCCTCGCTCTACGACATGCGCAGCCTCTTTCAGGTGAACGCTGAGGAAGGCCGCCACTTGTGGGCGATGGTCTACCTGCTGCACGTGTTCTTCGGTTCCGACGGGCGCGACGAAGCCGAAGAGTTGTTGGCCCGCCGCAGTGGCAACGCCGACAAGCCGCGCATCCTGGAAGCGTTCAACCAGCCGGTCGAGACCTGGCTCGACTTTTTCTGCTTCACGACCTTCACCGATCGTGACGGCAAGTATCAACTCGCTTCCCTCGCCGAGAGCGGTTTCTCGCCACTCGCCTACTCGACGCAGTTCATGCTCACCGAAGAGGCCTACCACATGCAAACCGGCGAGAACGGCATCGGACGCATCGTTCACCGCACGGGTGAACTCATGCGCGAAGGCACCGATCCGCGCAAGGTCGGCGCGATCCCGTTCGACATCATTCAGCGCTACATCAACTTCTGGGCATCGATGAGCATGGACCTGTTCGGCGGCGAAGACTCGACCAACGCGGCCGAGGCGTTCGCCATGGGCCTCAAGGGCCGCTACAGGGAGAGCGACGGCATTTACAAGGACCCGAAGGCACTCGGCCAGAACTACAAGCTCTCGGTGCCGAAGAACGGCGGCATGACCGAGCAAGACGTGCCGCTGCGTCGGGCGATGAACTCCCTGCTACTCGATGCCTACGTCGCCGACAGCACGCGCATCGTCAACCGTTGGAACCGCGACCTCGAACGGCTCGATATGGACGTCCGGATTTCGCTGCCAGACAAGAAGTTCCACCGCGGCCAAGGAGTCTACGCGGGTTACTGGTTCAACCCGGCAGGCGAGCGGATCACCGAAGAGGAGTGGAACGCACACCGCGACGACTGGCTACCGACCGAGGCCGACAGTGCCTACGTCAAGACGTGCATGATCTCAGTGCGCGAGCCCGGCAAGTTCGCCAACTGGATCTCGCCACCGCACCAGGGCACGAACGAGCAGCCGAACGACTTCGACTACGTTCGCTTTCACTAGACCACCCCTTCACGGACCAAGACATGACCAAGCTCGTCTACGTTTGCGATGGGGGCGACTGTGCCGAAAAGGGCTCCGTCGAACTCTTCGAAACACTGCGCGCCAAGCTCGCCGAGATCGACCCCAAAGAGCAGCGACTACGCCTACGCAAGTACCCGTGCTTCGGCGGCTGCGAACACGGCATCAACATCACCGTGTGGCCGGACCGTGTCTTCTACAGCAAGATCACCGCCAACGACCTGGACGACGTGGTCGACAATATCGAACGCGATGCACCCAGAATCGAGCGGCTGTGCGGACACGTGAAGCCGGACGTCGAAGAGATCCTCTGGCAAATGCTCGACAGTCCTTACTGAGGAGGCAGCCTGGGGCTTGAGGTATGCAGTCGGCGACGGTGAGACCGCGAACCGCAGTTCGTGCGCTGAGCTGCCGGCCTCTACCTGGCGAAGGAGCCACTGCTTAGGGCAGCGGTGTTGTCGCGATGCATGCGCCTGTACCGCAGCAAGCGTTCAGGTCGACGTTCGCGACTCCGATAGAACCAACGGGGACAGTGCATCATGAAGAACTTGAGGCACTCGAACGACGACCAGGCGTTCGAGGAATTCCGGCGCGCGCAGGAAGCCGCGGAGAAGAAGCCACCGGTGCAGCCGGACGAGGGTGAACCTCGCCAACTCGCGAACCAGACGCTTCGTTCAATCCAGGAGCGCGAAGAACGCGAGGCGCGTGAGAAACACCCCATAGAGGACATCCGTGACATGACTCGTGAGGCCGCCGGGATGCTCTTTGACCTCGACGAGGAGCAGTCAGAGGAGCTCTCACAGAAGATCTCAGGTGACCCCGGAGGTTTGTTCCCGTCCGCCATCGAAAGCGGCGCGCACTTGTGCGCGCGGCCGGCACAGAACGAACAACCGGTCGAAACCACACCCGAGCCGTTACCCGAGGATCCACGAGCCGAAGACGATCTCCTTGCCGAGATCGCCGAAGAGATCGCATACGTCCATCCGCTCGAGCCGACGAACTCAGCTAAACCCTCCTTCGACCTCGTGGACCCAGTCGAGTTCGACGTCGAAGGAGTGACCGACTCGATCGAGCAGGAGCGCGAGTCCAAAACCCCTGCTATCTACGCACGACTGCTCGCCGATTCAGCGACAGCCAAGCGGACCCTGGATCTGCTCGTCGACGGCGGAGTTTTGACGACAGAGGAGGGCCGTGCGGTCTACCTCGAGGCGATGCGGAATCGATCTCAGTCGTAGCTACCGACGCTTCTTCGCGGCCTTCTTGGCAACCGCCTGCTTCGTAGCCGTCTTCTTCAGAAACGCGCCGGGCATGAGGATCTGGACTTCAGCCTAGCGCGCGCCATAGCGCTTCAGGATCTTCACCATCTCGGCCTGGAGCGCATCGCCCGCCAGCGACAGCGGGGTCCGGCCCGACGAATCGGCCTGGTTCGGATCCGCGCCGCGGCGCAGCAAGAGCTCCACGACTTTCTTTTTACCGGCGCGAATCGCGTCGAACAGGGGCGTGTTGCCCGTCCGGCTCCTGGCATTGATCTTCGCCCCGGCGTCGAGCAGACGCTTGGTCATGCCGAGGTTGCCGCGGAACGTCGCCCAAAACAGTGGTGTCTCCTCGTTCGCGTCGCGCGCGTTGACGTCGGCGCCA
>NYZE01000018.1 GCA_002685965.1 Planctomycetota bacterium
CCGTGGTAGCCGCCGGTGCAGCAGCCACAACCCGACCAACGATGTCGCTGCGCGCGATGCCACGGTCGCCCAGGCCGCACCGGCGACTCCGAGCGATGGCACGAGCACGGCGTTGAGCGACGTGTTGAGCGCGACTGCGCCGACCTCGAGGCACAGCGGCGTCCGCGTGTCCTTCATTGCCAGAAAGGCGCGACTGGTCACCGGCGCCAAGCAGAGGAAGATGCCGCCGAGGAAGATCGGTCCGAGGTAGGCAGCGAGTTCTGCCTGGCCCGGACCATCGGCGATCAGCCAGTCGACGAGAAACCGCATCGTCGTGAGCCCGGTCGCCGCGACGACGGCTGCGAGCAACAGCGAGACCCACAGCGCGAGGCGTAGCACGCGTCGTGCGCGGTAGGCGTGTCCCTGGCCGTGTGCACGCGCCGACATCGCCAACACGCCGGCCGCGAGCCCCTCGTAGAAGGCCAAGGTCAGAATCGTGACCATGCCGGCCACGCCAACAGCAGCCTGGCCGACTCGCCCCGCCGCGCCGCCGAGCTCGCCGACCCAGTACAGATCGTTCAACCGATACGCATTCTGCAGCATCAGTGTCAACGCGCTTGGCCACGCGAGCCGAAACAGCTCGCGCGAACGTGGGCCGCCGTTCACGCCTCTTGGGCAGAAGGACGATCGGAGGGGAGATCAGAGAGATGGTCTGAAAGAGGTAGTGTCATCTCAATGTCGTCGATCGACGCTCCGTCGACGCGGAAGCTGTCCACGGTCGTGGTGACGACCACGAACCCGGTCGACTCGTAGAGCGCCTGTCCCGCCTTGTTGCCCGCGAACACACCAAGATCGATCCAATCGATGAAGCCCTGTCCGCGTGCCCAGTCGATCAACGTGACGATCAAGCGCCGGCCGTGCCCTTGGCGGCGATAGGGGCGCATGAGCCCCATGCCGAGTCGCACACGATGCATTGCCGAGTCAATCGCCGATCCAGACAGCTCGGCGTGCCCGACCAGGTTCTCGCCGTCGAAGAAGCCCCAGCAGCGATTCCATCCAGGCTCACCAACCGCGACCGCCCAGCTCTTCTCGCGAAGTTCCCGCGACGGGGCGGCGACGAAGGGCTTGTCCTTGCCGTAGGGCATGAACACCGGGTCGCCGTCGCGCCCGGACTCAGTCGCATGCGCTCCGATGTGCTCGATGTAGCCATCAAGGTCCTCGAGCGTCAGCAGCCGGATCGCAGTAGACATCGGCGCAGCCTACCCGAGGCGTGCTCGTCTTCGGCCGTTACTTGAGCACGTAGCGCAGGTTGATCGTGACTTCGGTCGCCTGTTTGTCGGTGACCACTGGATCTTCGTAGCCGCGCCCGAAGCCCTTCTTGATCACGTGGACGCTGTACTTGCCAGGTTTGAGGTAGTGCAGCTTGGCAATGCCGGAACGGTCCGTCTTGGTCTTGACCTTCTTGTAGATCTTGCTGTCGCGGGCGATCGCCTCGATGTTGGCGCCGACGATGCCATAGCCGGCCGGGTTCAAGACGCGGATCTTCAGGCTGCCGCCGCGCGGCAACTGGACCTGCTCGAAGTGCATCTCTTGCGTGCCGACGTTGATCTCGCGGGCCTTGAGAAAGGGATCGATCTCGGGGCCGATCACGATTCTGTAGAGACCGCCGATGACCTTGTCGCGCAGCAGTAGGCCGTAGGCATCGGTCTTGCCGTGCACGACGCCGCGGTGGTAGGGCCGGCCGATCGGGCGCAGGGTGATCGGCACCTTGGCGACGGGAAGGCGATCCTGGTCCTTGATGACGACGTGCAGAGGCTGCGCCGGTTTCAGGGTCAGGAACACCTCCTTGCGCAGGTTCTTGGCGTCGAGCATGACGAGGCTGTCCTGACCGTTGACCTCTGGCGCGAAGGCGGCGACGCGCCAGCCGTACTTCGAGAACGGCACTGTGTCGAAGCGGAAGCTGCCGCCGCGGCCGCTCGCGCGTAGCTGGAACTTCTTCTGAAAGCGTCTGCCGCGTCGCGGTCCGTCCTTGTTTCGTTCGCTGCCGGCGGTGTTGACCGCTTCCTCGAGCAGGATGTGGAAGTCCTGCAACGACCCGACCAGATTGCCGAGGACCTGCACCGTTCCGTCGATGCTGCCCGAGGTGGGGTTCTGGGATGGACGGGTGTCGGCGCGGTCCGTCCACGTGGCGATCGTCGATCGCTCTTCAGCAGCGATGAAGGCCGGTGGCGGCGCCTCCTCGATCTCGACCGGCGACACCGCCTCTGCGGGATCGGTCCCAGCACTGCTCGACTGCCCGACCAGGAAGAGCACCGCACCGGCAGCCAGCACCATGCCAGCCACGAGCAGCCAGGCGGCTGTGCCGCGACTCGAGGCGCGGGGCGCGGGTTTCGATGGAATGGACCTGCTCACGGAACTGTGTCGAATAGTACCACTGTCAGCGGTGGGAACGGGCCTTCTGACGCCTCCAGGCCAGGTTGTCGTCCCCCGAACTCGCCCAAATGCGGGGCTCTGCCGCGTCTGAGCATAGTCTCGGCTTCTCCGGTCCCCGTTCCAAGGGGCAACATGGCAGTCGTCAGCATGACGCGATCGCTCCCCGCGGCACTGCTCGTCCTCGCGGTCGTCGTCCCGCTTCCTCTTCTTGGAATCGATGACCCACTGGCCATATGCCTGTCCAGCTTGGAGGTTGGAGGGTCGACGTGACCGGCACGGAGCAGGTGCCGAGCCGAACTGCTAACTTGGGGTTCCCCTTCGCACCTCCCCGGATCCGCACCATGTCCATGCTGCCGCGGGCCTTCGGGCTCGCCCTCTGCCTGAGTTCCGTCACTGCCCAAGGCGTCGAGGGGCCAGTGGTCGACGGCGAGACTCGCCTCGCCTACTGGAAGCAGCACCTTGCGATGCGCGAGCAGTCGCCACACGGGAAGCGGCAGTGGCGGTGGATCGGACCACGTGCGATGAGCGGTCGTGTTACCGACATCGCCGTGCCGCGCGGCCAACGTTGGACCTTCTACGTAGCGACCGCTTCCGGTGGGCTGTGGAAGACCGAGAACGAGGGCACGACGTGGCAGTCGATCTTCGCCGATGCGCCGTCGGCGTCGATCGGCGCGGTCGCGTGCGCACCCTCGGCCCCGGATACGGTCTGGGTCGGCCTCGGTGAGGCCAACATCTTCCGTAGTTCGATGTCTGGCCCTGGCGTGTTCAAGTCGAGGGACGCCGGCAAGACCTGGCAGCACATGGGGCTCACCGACACCCAGCACGTCGGCCGCATCATCGTGCACCCGAAAGACCCCGACATCGTTTGGGTCGCGGCATCGGGCAAGGAGTGGAGCGACAACCCCGAGCGCGGTGTCTTCATGACGGTCAATGGCGGCCTCACCTGGAAGAAAGTGCTCTACGGCAACGAGCGCACCGGAGCCATCGATCTGCAGATCCACCCGCGCAACCCGAAGGTCTTGTATGCCGCGATGTGGGACCGCATCCGCCTCAAGTGGAGTGACCCGAAGCCGGGTCCCGGCAGTGGCATCTACAAGTCGATGGACGGCGGCCGCACCTGGCGACGTCTGTCCAAGGGTCTCCCGGTGCGCGAGAAAACCGGTCGCATCGGGCTCGCCGTCAGCGGCAAGCCGGGCGTTGTCTATGCGCTGATCGACAACCACGAGATCGCGCGCCAACCCGAGAAGGGTGAACGCGATTCCTACGGTCGTCCGCGCAAGGCCGTGATCAAAGGCGGCGAGGTCTATCGCAGCGATGACCGCGGCGAGAGCTGGGCCAAGGTGAGCGAATCGACGCGGCTCATGGAGCGGCTGTTCTCGACCTACGGTTGGGTCTTCGGGCAGATTCGCGTCGACCCGAACGACCACCGCCGCCTGTTCATCATGGGCGTGGCGATGCTCACGTCGAGCGATGGTGGCAAGACCTTCAAGTCGGTGCAGCATCCGGGGCTGCACGGCGATCCCCACGCGATGTGGATCGATCCCGCCGATTCGAAGCACATCATCAACGGCAACGATGGCGGTGTGAACGTGTCTTACGACGGTGGCAAGACGTGGAAAAACGACGAACTGTTACCGGTCGTTCAGTTTTACAACGTCGCCTACGACATGCGGAAACCGTTCCGGGTCTACGGGTCGATCCAGGACAACAACAGCTGGATGGCGCCGGTGACCAATGTCCCTGGGCGCAGCGGGGGCGGCGGATGGCAGCGCTGTCCGGGCGGCGAGGCGTGTTATCACGCGGTAGACCCGGCCGACGAGAACGTGCTCTACTCGGAGAGCTTCTATGGGCGCATCCAGCGCTCGACGCTGGAGCCCAGAGCCACCAAGTCGATCGTGCCGAAGGCGGAGAAGGGGCAAGCGCCGCTGCGCGGGCAATGGCTGGCGCCGTTTGTGGTCTCTCCCCACAACCCGTTCGTGATCTACCACGGGATGCAGTACCTCTTCCGCTCGGTCAACCGCGGCGATGACTGGGAGCGCATCAGCCCCGATGTGAGCTACAACGATCCCGCCAAACGTGGCGACATTTCCTTCCAGACCATCACGTCGATCTCGGAGTCGCCGAGGAAGTTCGGCCTGCTCTACGTCGGCACCGACGACGGCCGTGTGTGGCGCACCGATGACGGTGGCCAGAAGTGGTACGAGATCGTCACGGGCCTGCCCACCCGCAAGTGGGTGTCGCGTGTGACCGCGTCCCGCCACGACCTCGACACGGTCTACTTGGCGCAGAATGGCAAGCGCGACTGCGATTTCCGGGCATGGCTGTTCGCATCCAAGGATCGTGGGCGTAGTTGGCGCGATATCTCGAAGGGCATCCCGGGTGGGCCGATCAACGTCGTCAAGGAAGACCCTGGCCGGCCCGGTGTTCTTTACGTTGGTACCGACCTCGGTGTCTACGTCACGACCGACCATGCCGAGTCGTGGCACGTGCTCGGCACCGGCCTACCGATCACCTTCGTGCATGACCTGATCGTGCATCCGCGCGACCGCATCCTCGTCGTGGCCACACATGGTCGCGGCATGTGGAAGTTGGATGTAAAGTCGTTGGCTGCGGGGGGAGCGGCGAAAAGACGGATTGTCCGGCGTTAGAGCCAGGCCCCTGGTGGGCACGGAGAGGACGTATGCACCGCTTGATCTGCACCTGGGGTTGTCTCTTTGTGCTCGTTGTCCCGGCTTGCCACAGTGGCGAGGATGTGAACTCACCACCGCCAGTGCGTTCGCCGGTCGCACCGCCGAGACCACGACTGAGTTCGATCACCCGAGCGGCGATGCCCGCGTCGCACACTCGCACGACGGCGTTCGCGGTCGCCGACGTGGATCGCGATGGCGACGCCGACGTCGCACTCGGCCAGAACGGAGCCGACCACGTGCTCACGAATGACGGGCGTGCCACGTTCACGGCCGACGGCGATGCCCTGCCACCGAGCGAAGCCTTCCGGACGGGCGGCATGGCTTTCGCGGACATGAACCGAGATGAGTTTGTCGACATGGTGGTGGCCTATTCAGGTGCCGAACAGGGCCAAGTCTATCTCGGCAACGGGCGCGGCGGTTTCAAGTCGTCCTTGTCGGGCCCGGTCGGACCAGGGTTCACACAGGCCGTCGTCGTCGCCGATGTCGACGACGATGGGGACCGGGATGTCATCTACGCGCGCGGTGGAACGGGCAAGTTGCAGAGCGCGTTGTACCTGAACCGCGGCAACGCGTCGTTGTTCGACGCGACCAGCCGTTTGCCGGCGGTGCTCGAGGACAGCAACGCGGTCGTTGCGGTCGACGTCGATGGCGATCGCGACGTGGATCTGATTCTTGGCAGCGACGTGGCGTCCGGCGGGCGGAACCGTCTTTGGTTGAACGAGGGCGGTCGCTTTCGCGATGTGAGTACCGTGTCGCTGCCAGCGCGGCCGTTCGATACGACAGCGCTCGCAGTGGGCGATATCGACGGCGATGGCGATGCGGACCTCGTGGCGGGTGGGCCGGGCAGCGACCACCTCTACATCAACGCTGGTGGTACGTTCGTTGATGACACACGGGCGCGGCTGACGACGGACACGAGTCGCACGAGCGCGCTTCACCTTGCCGACTTCGACGGCGACGAGGATCTGGATCTGCTTGTCGTTCACCACGGTGCGGCGTGTGCGGTTCACCTGAACGATGGTGCTGGCAGGTTCACGCGGGTCGGGGCCTCTGGACTGCGCGGCTTCGCTGACGCGTCGACCTGCGCGGCCATCATGGACTTCGACAAAGATGGTGCGCCCGATGTCATGATCGGTGTCGATGGTGCGCCGGACACTCTGTATCGCAACACGGGCGGTGGCACGTTCGACGAGATCTCCGGCTCCGGTTCGCTCGGCCTGAGCGATCCCGCCCTGGTCGTCGGCGACGTCGATCGCGATGGCGTCCCGGATCTGGTGATGCCTAACAGGGGCGTTCTGCTGCTGGGCAACGGACGCGGTGGCTACGTTGCGCGACGCTTCGCGCCGGAGCCGCTTGCTCCGCTTGTGCGGCGGGGCACGCTGGTCGATGTCGATGGCGACGGTGACGACGACCTGGTGCTGGCGGAGTCGGGTCGCAACCGCTTGTTCTCCAACCAAGGCGCCGGCCGCCTGGTCGACGTGACGACGACTCGCATGCCGCGCGCGATGCACGATTCTTTCGCGGTGGCGGTGCTCGACGCCGATGGCGATCGGAGTCCGGATCTCTTCTTCGGCAATGCGGAGGATCCTGAGGCGCTCTACCTGAACGATGGCAACGGCACGTTCCGCGACGCGAGCAGCACACACCTAGCGGTGGGCTCGCATCTGACGAAGGCCGCGGCTGCCGGCGATGTGGACAACGACGGTGATCCAGACCTCGTGGTGGGCGGCTTTGGTGCGTTCAGCGTGCCGACGTTGATCCTGATCAACGACGGTGTCGGCAAGTTTTCGAGTAGCGTGGCGTTGACGCGCGCGCAGACACGAGACCTGGCGCTCGCCGACATCGAAGGCGACGGAGATCTCGATCTGGCGGCGGCCAATGCGCCCGGGGTCTTCCCGCCGAGTGGCCGCAACGGCCTGTTCGAGAACCTCGGAAAGGGCCGCTTCGAGGCGCGACCGACGCTGGCTACCTCCGAGGAATCACGGCGGGTCACCTTTGTGGATCTCAACGGGGACCGCTTCCTGGACCTTGTTTTTGCGGGCAGCGCCAGCGAGGTGGCGATCAACGACGGCAAGAACGGGTTCACCGACGCGACCGAGACCGTCTTGCCGAGCGGCGCGTCGCTGGCCGACGTGCTGTCCTTCGTCGACATCGATGGTGATGGTGACCTGGACCTGCTGGCCGGCGGGGCGAGCGGTCTAGCCCTTTGGTTCTCCTTCGAGCGTCACGCGGTGTCGGAGGGCGCGCCGCGTCTGGGTGGCATCTACCGTGTGTTCTTTTATGCCCATGCCGGCAACGCGCCGCCGGGTCAGGTGCTGTTGCCGTATGTGTCGCCGCTGCCGCCGCGGAAGGCGGTAGTGCGTCCCCCCTTGGGTAACTGGTATCTGGAGGCCGCCTTCCTCTCCAGCCTTGCCCCCATGGCGATCCCGTCGCCTCGAGGCACCGTCGTCCTCGAGTGCCCGATACCGAACGACGCCTCGTTCCTCGGCCTCTCTCTCTCGACCCAGGGCCTGATCGCCCACGAGCTTGCCTCGCCCGCCACCTGGCGGCTCTGCAACGTGTGGACCGACAGGGCCACTCGATAGCTGCCAACCTGAGACGGTCTCCGGAAGTTTGGCGTGTCAACGCGGTCAGACAGCGTTGACCAATCAGGCGTGCCTTGCCCTAGGAGTTCAGCAGCTCGACCAGATAGCTGCCCGACTTCTTGTCGCGTTCGAGTTGCAGGACTTCGTGCTTCTCCATCTCCTCGAGAAGCTCGGAGAAGCTGCCGTAATCGTAGGCGGCTTCGGAGAACTGGGGGTGCTTGCGCTTGATGGTCTGCTTGACCATCGATGCCCAGAGGAGGTCCCGGCCATCGCGGTGTAGCGCGGCAGCGGCGTCGGTGACCAGGTCGAAGGCTTCCTGGTCGTTCTTGTCGAGCTTGTCGACGTTGACGCTCTTGCGCCGTCTGAGCTCCTTGTCCTTGACCAGGTTCTCGTAGTAGATGAAGTCGTCGCAGTTGTCCGCGAGCAGCGGGCTCACGGTCTCGCGCACGCCCACGCCGATGACGCTGCGATTGTTCTCGCGCAGCTTGCTGACCAGAGGCGAGAAGTCGGAATCACCGGTCACCAGGCAGTAGGTGTCAACGTGGGGCTTGGTGGACGCGAAGTCCATGACGTCGACCACCATGCGTATATCGGCTGAGTTCTTGCCCGAGACACGCCTCTTGGGGATGTCGATCAGCTCGAAGGCGGCCTCGTGCAGCGACTGCTTGAAGTTCTTGTAGCGGGCCCAGTCGCAGTAGGCGCGCTTGACGACCAGCGTCCCCTGCTCGAGCAGCCGGCCCAGGATCAGATGGACATCGAGACCTCCCTCCTCGGGCGTGCGCGATTTGCCACCTTCAATTCCGCGCACGATGTTCTCGAAGTCCATGAACAGGCCGATCTTCCTCTCGTCGCTCATCGTTGATGTCCTACCATTCTGGTCGGCTTGGCCCGTAGAAGCGATGATGGAAGACAAGAAGAACGTTCCAGACGACGAAGTTGACGACCTGGTCGGCTCCGAACCCAGTCCCGAGGAACTCTCGGAAATGCTCGCTGAAGTGCTCGAGGACGGGGCTGGGCAGCTGGTCCGTCTCGAGGAAACGACGCCCAAGAACCTGTTCGTCTTGCCGCTGCAGCGCGCCGTGCCCTTCCCAGGAATCATGATGCCGGTGCAGCTGGGGTCGAGCCGAGCGCGGACCGTGGCGCAAAAAGCGGAGGACAGCGGCGGATTCGTCCTCCTGCTGTCGCGTCTTTTCGATGGCGAATCGGCCGTCGAGACGGCGATCGATCAACCGCAGAACATGTTCGCCTCGCCGGACGAGGACGAGGATACCGAAGCGCTCGATCCAGCGACGCTCTACCAGGTCGGCACTGTGGCCCGCGTTCTTCGTCTACTGAACCTGCCCGATGGGGCGCAGGCCGCGATGCTGCAAGGTATCAAGCGCGTGCGCGTCGAGCGCACGGTGCGGCGCAAGCCCTTCCTGATCGTCCGGGTCACCGACCTCGTGGATATCCCGAGCGCGGGCGACCGCAGTGAGGCCCAGGTACGCAACCTGCAGAGTCTGATCAAGTCGGTCGTGGACAACTCGCCGCACCTCGGTGAGGAGTTCCTTGCGGCCGCGCTCAACATCAGCATGCAGGGTCACCTCGCCGACTTCTGCGCCGCCTACCTCGTGCGCGACCTCGAGCAGCGTCAGCGCGTGCTCGAGGAGTTGGACATCGGCAAGCGGCTCGATCTCGTGGTCGAATCTCTAACCAAGGAGGTCACGATTCTCGAGCTCGGTGCGCGGATCCAGGACGAAATCCGCCAGAAGATCGAGAAGGCGCAGAAGGAGTTCTTCCTGCGCGAGCAGATCAAGATCATCCGCCGCGAGCTCGGCGAAGAGGTCGACGCGCGGCAAGCGGAGATCGATCGTCTGGCGCGGCAAATCGGGGAGGCCGGTCTGCCGGAGGCCGTCGACGCCAAGGCGCGCGAGGAGCTCGAGCGGCTCAAGGTCACGCCCGTCGAATCGCCGGAACACACGGTCGTGCGCAATCACCTCGACTGGATCGTGTCGTTGCCGTGGCAGAAGAGCTCGGGCGACCGCAAGGACGTGCGGCTGGCATCCAAGATCCTCGAGGAAGATCACTATGGCCTGGCCGAGGTCAAGGAACGCATCCTCGAGTTCCTCGCGGTGCGCAAGCTCAAGGACGCACATGGGGGGCCGATTCTCTGCTTGTCGGGTCCGCCGGGCGTCGGCAAGACCAGCCTCGGGCGCTCGATTGCGCGCGCGATGGGGCGCCGCTTCTGGCGCTTTTCGCTCGGCGGGATGCGCGACGAAGCCGAGATCAAGGGGCACCGTCGCACCTACGTCGGAGCGATGCCGGGCCGCATTCTCCAAGGGGTCAAGCAGTGCGAGACCAACAACCCCGTCATCATGCTGGACGAGGTCGACAAGCTGGGTAGCGACTTCCGCGGTGATCCGTCGAGCGCGCTGCTCGAGGTGCTCGATCCCGAACAGAACCACGCCTTTCTCGATCACTACCTCGACGTGCCGTTCGACCTGTCGCGGGTGTTCTTCGTGGCGACCGCAAATGTGCTGACGTCGATCCCGCCGGCACTGTGCGACCGCATGGAGGTCATCGAGATCGCGGGCTACCTGACCGCCGAGAAGGTCGAGATCGCGAGTCGCCATCTGTTGCCGAAGCAACTCGCCGCGCATGGGCTGGCGAGGTCACAGCTGTCGCTGAGCAAGACCGTGCTGACGGCGATCATCGAGCGCTACACGCGCGAGGCCGGTGTGCGCGGGCTCGAGAAGTGTCTGTCGCGGATCTGCCGCAAGGTCGCGCTGCGAGTCGCGCGGGGGCGCAAGCGCAAGAGCCCCGCGGTGACCGTGAAGGAGCTGCCGAAGCTCCTCGGTCCCGAGCGCTTCGGGCGCGGTGGCCCGCGCAGCCTTCGGGTCGCCGGCGTGTGCCAGGGGCTTGCCTGGACCCCGACCGGCGGCGAAGTCCTGCACATCGAGGCCGTGGCCTGGCCGGGCAAGGGGTTGGTCAACGTGACCGGCCAACTCGGCGAGGTCATGAAGGAATCGGTCCGCATCGCGCATGCCTATCTGCGCGCCCACGCCGAACACTTCGGGCTGGACCTGGGCAAGATCGCGGCTTCGGACCTGCACGTGCACTTTCCGGCGGGCGCGATTCCGAAGGACGGCCCCTCCGCGGGCATCACGGTCGCGGCCGCGCTGCTGTCGCTCTGGACCGGCAAGCGGTGTCCGCGCGACCTGGCAATGACCGGCGAGTTGACCGCAGTCGGAGAGGTTCTTCCCGTCGGCGGCGTGCGCGAGAAGGTCCTGGCAGCGCGCCGGATGAAGGTCCGGCGAGTTGTTCTGCCCGCCGACAACGAGGCCGACGTCCGCGAGGTCGACTCCGACCTCATCGCCGGCATGGAGTTCACCTACGTCCGCACCTTCGCAGAAGTGAGCGAAGCACTCGGCATCTGACCAGCCTCAGAGCCTTCTCGAGGCATGGCGGTCGGTGGGGGTTTGAGGGGTGTGGGTGTGGGAGAGGGAGAAGCTCCCTCAAGTCGGGTTCCCCTGGCACCCGAAACACCATGACACCGACTCGCCCGCGCCATATGTGCGGGGATCGGCTTACTTCCTGACCAAGGGGTGGAGCATGCACATTCCCGGCCGAACCTACTCGCTTCTGACTTGCCTCCTGACCTCGCTCGTTCTCACGGGTTGCGGCGGAGACAGCAACCAGCGCCCCAGGATCGACACGATCCCGGCGCAGAGCAATGCTGGTGGGACGATCTTCACGATCGACCTCTCTCAGTTCGTGACAGACGAGACGCTGACGGCAGCCTACTCGGTCCTGAGCGGGGGCGGCACCTTCACCGGAAGCGTCTACACGCACATGTTCCCGACGCTCGGGACTTACAACGTGACGTTTCAGGTCGCGGACTTCCGTGATGAGAAGGCGTCCGGATCGTTCGACGTCAAGATCACCTCCGCCGAACTCGCCCTCGTGCGTAACGGCACTGGTGCGAGCTTGTTCGACCTGAAGACCGCGAACGTCATGAACGCGCTCCAGGACGATGGTCGCACGAAGACCTTCAGGGTCGCCCTGAAGACCGGCGGCGTCGTGTTCGAGGTGGCCGTCGCGGCGCAGACCGACCTGTGGTTGTTCGACCCGAACGTGGCCGCAACGGACGTGCTGGCTGGCGACACGAACGCCAACGAGACCTGGGCGCTCAACACGAGCGAGGACAAGATCGTCTTCGTGCGCGGCACTGCACCGAACCGCTCGCTGCACATTTACACGCCGATCAGCAAGAGCACGATGGGCTTCGGTGTTACCGGTGCAGGCGCGCGTGACGAGCGCGACCCGCTCATCAACGGGAAAGACGTGATCTACTTCGAGAGTTCGGCCGGCGGACTCGCCGACATCCACGCCTACGACGTCGCGACGAACACCGTCACAGCGGTGAGCACGCACGCGCGCGACGAGGACATCGTCGCCGTCTTGGCGGATGGTGGTGTCGTGTTTCGGCGCAAGGGCGCTGGCGGGGAATGGGACCTGCTCTACTTCAACAAGGGCGTCGGCGGCGTCGAGATCGGCGCCGACCTTGGTGTGACCAAGGGTGCCGAGAGCAAGGACTACAAGGCGACCACGACCGGCTCGCGCATCGTCTTCGAGACCACCGATGGCGGCGGCGACCGTGATCTTTACGTGTGGAATCCGGCCAACGGCCAGACGACTAGCATCGGCGCGACGACCGTCGACGAGACGTTCGCCAGCCTTTCGGGCACCGGCCGGGTCGTCTACCACATTCAGACGGGCACGGCGAACAAGGACGTCTCCCAGTTCGATGCGGTTGCCGGTGCGGGCAGCTCGATCTCTGCGCATGCCTTCGACGACACCTACAAGGCCACGGTCACTACCGGCGACGTGATCTTCGCGCGCGACACCGGCGCAACGGGTCTCGATCTCTACCGCTGGAGCCAGGGCACGGGCAGCTCGACTGCCTTCCCGGACGCTGGCGGCACGACCGCTGACCAGGTCTTTGCCAAGGTGATCGCCAACGACGACGTCGTTTATGTCGCGGCTGGCGCGCTGTCGTTCTTCCGCCCGGCGACCGGCACGAGCACGCCGGTGACGACTGCGGCCGGCACCGAGAGCTACGCCGAGGAAACCGCCAACGGCGACTTCCTGATCAACCTCGTGACCGGCTCCTCGACCCACCTCTACCTCTGGGAGAACTCGGCCGCGGCGACCGTCGTGGTGAGCACGACTCCGGGTGTAGCGGCCTTCCAGGGCGCCAGCGAGAACGGGCTCATTCTGTTCTCTCGCATCGCAACGGCCGAAACGACGTCGAACCTGTTCTCGTTCGCACCGTCGACCTCCACGACCGTGCAGATTACCGACAACCCCAAGAACGACTCGGTCGACAAGATCTTCAACGCCCTGGTCAACTGACCGACTCCGGGCCCGCTGGCAGGCGTTAGTCTGGGTGCATGCTCAGACCTACGCTGTGGCTCGTGGGTTTTTTCTGTCTTGGTCTCGTTGGTGAGAGCCTCGCGCAGTCCGTTCTGACCGTCGAGAAGCGACAGGACCGCCGCGAGCGCGACCGGCTGCATGCGCACTTTCGCAAGCTGCGCGTCAACGTCGGCCTCAACGACGAGGGTCCGGCCGCACTCGCCAGAGAGCTCAACCTGTTCGTGCGCGGCTTGACCATGTTCGTCGTCAAGCCGCATGAGGGCGGTCGTGACTGGGCATCCATGAAGCTCGAGTTGAAGAGGGTGCCGCTTTACGGCTGCCTCTCGATCGTGCAGCGCACCCATCCGATCCGCTTCGTGTTCAAGTTAGGTGTCGTCATGATCATGCACCCTGACGACGTGCGCGAAGAGACTTACCTGCGCGTCTACGACGTGCGCGCAGCGACCTTCCGCATCCGTGACTTCCCCGGTCCGCGTCTCGATCTGCCGATCAGCGAGCGTGCCGAGGAGGTGGAGCCGGAGGGGACCGAGAAGACGGCCTCGGGTGTCACCCTCGAGAAGCTGGAAGAGTTAATTCGTTCCGGCGTGCTACCTGCCTCATGGGGTGGCGACAACGGTGCCTCGATCTCGGCCGGGGCGGGCCTCCTGATCATTCGCCAGACCGAGAAGGGTCACGTCAAGGTGGGCGAACTCTTGTGGCGACTCGGCATCGGTCCGCGCCCGCGCCACCTGTTCAAGCGTCCACGGCGTCGCAGTGCTGCAAGAAAGCCGCCTTCCAGTGGTAGTGATCGAGTAGAGCGTCGTCGCGCTGCCCCAGCAGGCGCAAAGCGAAGTACACCGCCTCGATCGAAGCGAGACCGTCCCCGGGATTCGCGCTGAGTCGTGCCAGCCGTGGATAGGCCGTCGCAACGGGTGGCAAGGACCGCGTCGTGAACTCGCCGCACAGGCTCGCGCGCATGGCTGGCAAGTAACGCCAGGTCGAATCGAGGATCAAGAGCGGCGCACCGACATCGTCCTCCGACAGGAGTGGAGCGTCGATCTCGAGCACGACCGTCCCGGTCGCGTCCGTGGTATGACCCGGTCTCCAAGTGTGGAACTGGAAGCGTGCGTCCCCGACGAGCGGCTGCAGGGTGCACTTGTTGCGCCGTTCCTTGTAGTGGCGAAGCACGCGGATCATGCGTTTGCCTCGATCAGCTCAGCAACCGCACGCTGCACGGCGTGGACCGGGATCCCACGCACGCAGATCGGTGCCGCGCAAACGCGGCGATCGCACGGTGCACACGGGACCGGATAACGCAGCACGACCGAGACGCCGCGTGGGCCGTAGAGCGCCGGGTTCTTCGGGCCGAACAGCGCCACGCATGGCGTCGCTACCGCCTGTGCGACGTGCAAAGGACCCGAGTCGGCGGCAACCACCACGGCACACTGGCGCATCACCTCGGCCATGACCCCGACCCCGTGCTGGCTGCCGTCGAGCCAGACCACGCCGTCCTCGGCGAGTTCGCCGGCGATCTGCTGCTCGCCGGGGCCGGTCGACAGCACTACTCGTTGGCCGTCTTGGCGGAGAGCGTGGATGAGAGCGCGAAACGACTTCGTTGGCCAGCGTTTGAACGCGCCGAACCCGCTGCTGCCGGGCACGATGCAGACCAAAGGACCGCTCGACATCGGATGCGTCGCGATCAGTTTGCGCGCTTCAGCGGCAACCCCGGCTCGTTCAGGGAGCAGGGCACGGTCAGGCTTGGCGACCACACCGAGACCGGCCTCGAGCAGTCGCAACGCCTGGTCGGCGCGGTGGATCGGCGTGTCCGGAAGGGGGAAGCGTTGGTTCGTCGCCAGCCACGACAGCTCGCGGGCACGCGGCCGCTCGAAGCCGATCTTGCGGCGCGCCCGCGCCAGCCAAACGTGCGCGCCGCTCTTGAAGTTGCCGTGCAGGTCGATGACCGCGTCGTAGTGGACGCTGCGCAGGGCGCGCACGTGACGCCATAGAAGGGCGAGGAGACTGGGCCAGAGCCAGGGTCTGAGGGCCGAGCGAACGATGTCGCGGCGCGGGTACACGAGCAGCCGCTCGACGTCGGCGTGGCCGTCGAGGAGTCCGCTCGCACGATCCTCGACGAGCCAGTCGACGCTTGCCTTCGGGTGCTGCGCCTTGATGGCGGCAAGCGACTCCAGCGCAAACACCACATCGCCGAGGGCAGAGAGCCGCACGATCAGGTAGCGACCCGTGTCCATAGGGCCGGCATCATAGGCAGCGTGGTAGTAGAACGAGCGACTCGCTTCCGGAGCGTCCGGCTGCTAGTGCCGGAGGTGGACCCGGGACGCCTGCCGGACGGTTTCGACGGGCCGGGCTACAGCCCTGTGGGGCGGCCTGCAGTGTTCGGCCGCGGCGGCGCGGTCGCGCTGGTTTGGCCCGACGGGCGCGAGTGTTTCGTGCGGGAGTACCGGCATGGCGGCTTCCTGGGCCGAGTCCTCGGGCGTTGCTATCTGAGCGACTCGGTGTTGCGCCGTGAGCTCGAGGACAGCGCGCGCCTCGCGGAGGGCCGAGTCGAGGTCGCGCGCCCGGTCCTCGGCCGCGTCGAGGGTCGGTGGTTCTGTCGTCTTGCCCTCGTCACCGAGCAGGTCGACGGGCGTTCGCTCGGCGAAGTCGTCGGCGATGCCTGCACGCGTGGGGTACTGCAGCAAGTGGGGCAGGCCTGCGCGCGCATGCATCGACTCGGCTTCCGCCACAAGGACCTGCACCCTGGCAACGTCATCGTGCGAGGCGACGGCACGCCGGTCGTGCTCGACCTCGGTGGCGGCAGCTGGGGCGGTGCGCACGCCGACACAGCCGCCAAGGCGAGCCTGCTGCGCATGGCACGTTGGATCGAGAAGCACCACGGCCAGCCGGTGTCGGTGCCCGAGGCGCTTGGTTTCCTGTCGGGCTACGAACCGGAGCGTGGCGCCCGACACGCTCTCATGCGGGAGCTGGCGCAGGACTACGAACGCACCGTGGGCCGGCACCGCCTGACGTGGCGCCGGTCTTCAGAACGCTAGCCGACTACGGTATCGCCGCATCAAAGGCGGTCGACTGCATCAGCCGCAGCACCTCTTGGCCCACGACAACACAGCCACCTTCACGCTGTCTGCCGCTCAGGCACGCGCCGTGGCGTACGAAACAAGCGACCACATCGGTTACCTTGCGAACATGTGCGGCGACTTTCATCGTCTCAGCTTGCTCGTCCTGGCGGCTAGCGCTCTGACGGCTGCCCTCAACGGACAGGGTAAGCAAGCTGAAGGCGCCCCAAAACCCGCCCCGCGCCGCGCAGCCAAGAAAGGCGACTTCGCGCTGTTTCCCCTGGGCGCACTCGGCGGTCGAGGCGAGGTGGTCGCAGGTGCGAAGGAGCTGACGATCAAAGATCTCTTCGCCAAGGCACCTGGCGTCCGCGGCGGACTACGAGTCGGAGATCGGATCATCGCTGCAGCCGATAAGCCTTTCGTACCCCATAGTCGGAACATCGATGTCGGTGGGCGAGGCCCCATGGCCGCACTGGGCCATGTCCTCGAAGAAGCCGAAGCTGGCAGTGACTCCCTGAAACTCACCGTGCTTCGGAACGACAAGACCCTGCAACTGCAAATCCCCCTACCACGTCGAGGATCGTTCGCCGCTGGCTACCCGGCGAACTGTGAGCGATCGAAGCAGTTCTATGACGGGATCTGCCAGGACCTCCTGAGATCCCGACGCAGGAAAGACGGAGCCTGGCAATCGAGAACCGGCGAAGATGCAACACGGTACGTGACGGCCATGTGCGGACTGGCCTTGCTCGGCCGGGGCAACCCGCAAGATGCCAAGGCTCTGCAACGAGTCGCCTCCTACCTGGCAGGCCCCAAGCGTCTCGGCTACGTCAGCAAAGACCTGAAGAGCCCTGCCGGCTTATCAAACTGGTTCATCTGCATGTCCGGGATTTTTCTTTCCGAGTATGTCCTGGCTACCGGTGATCAGAAGTGGACCCGGACCATTCAACATCTGTGCGATTGCCTTGCGTTCAGGCAGACAGCAGGTGGTCGATATGGCCATGGCATCTCGGTCGGCTACGGCGGCAAAGGCCTCAACATCATCAACACCCACGCCCACCTCCTCTGGGCGCTGGCGCAACGAGCTGGCTGCAAGATCGACGCCCATGCCTGGCAGAAGTCCTTCGCGGAAATCTCCAAGTCGACTGGCAAGAACGGCGGCGTGCGATACTGGGCCTTGCAGACCGGCTATTGGGACTCGGGTGCGCGCACCGGCCAGATGGCCCTCGCCCTCGACCTGACCAGCAAGTCTCCGGAGTTGGCGGCGAGGATGGGGGGCTACTTGGACAAGTACAGCCTGAGAATGCGTGAGGCCCATGCAATGGGATCGATTGGCATGATCTTCGGGACCTGTGCGCTACGGCGTGTCAACCCAGCAGGCTGGCGTAGGCACATGGATTCTTGGCGCTGGTACCTCTGCCTCATGCAACAGCCCAACAACGCGGCAGGCTACATCGGCGGCAAACGCAACAACGGTGGTGATCACTACCTTCGCACCGAACATGTGGCCAACGCAATCGCTGGCATGATGCTCGCGAGCGGCTGGGGCAAGCTCCACATGAGCGGGAATGAGCGCAAGGGCTGGCTGGGCAACTAGCGCAAGACAGTCGACATCGAGAGCGTCGCTCGATCGACCTCCACCCACTACTCTCGACGACCAGCAAGAGTCTTGACCTTGCCCCCTGAGTCGGGCCTCCTTGGACCGGGCCTATCCGCTAGCGCATCAACGCCCTACGCACCGGCGTCGCGCGCAGGAAGCGCTTGCGGTCTGCAGCGGTTCGCAGCCGCGCTGCGAGGCGCTCGAGGCGGCGTCGCGCGATGCCGCGTGCGCTGCGTGCGGCGTTGAGGCGTCCGAGCGCTTCTAAAGAACGGGCGCGCTCAAGGAGCAGGCCGAGCGGAAGCGTCGGCTCGAGGCTGTAGAGGCGCAGCTCTTCGAGGGTCTCGTCAAGGATGTCCAGCGACCTGGCTGCGCTGCCGAGGTCGCGCAGGATGCGGGCGTGCAGTCGTCGCGCACGGAAGAGATCACGGGGGATGCCCGAGTCGAGCGCGGCCTGCTCCAGCGCTTCGGCGTCGGCAACGTGGGCGCACTCGAGTTCGATTTGACACTGCAGTAGTGCGATCCGCGTGCTGAGTCCGCCGAAGGTCTCACCGGCTGCGGTGGCCAGCTCCGTGGCGACCTGCAAGTCTTCGAGTGCCCGCGCATTGTCGCCGTCGAAGTGCCAGGCGAGGCCGAGCAAGCGATGGCGCACGGCGCGCTCGCGGGGTGTTGGCAACACGAGTTCGGTGAGCTCGTTGCGCACTCGTTTGGTTTGCCCGAGGTCGAGCCGTAACCGGGAGCGGTAGAGGTGCAGTTGCGCCAGGCCGACCTCGTCGCCGAGCTTCGTCCAGGCAGCCTCGGCAGCACGATAGTGCCGTTCGGCAAGCTCGACGCGAAGACACGCCGACTCGTGCCGCGCGAGCTCGGTCGTGGCTCGTGCAAAGAGCGGGGATTCGACGTCGTCACGCGCCAAGAGGATCTCGTGCGCGCGCGCTATGGTGCGCAGCCCTTCGCGCATCGAGCCGGATGTGCCTTCGAGCTCACCCAAGAGCAGGAGCGTCTCGACCGCGGTATCGGAGTCGGCTGCGACGAAGTCGAGCGTCCCGCGGGCCAGCGCCATCGCCTGGCCGGTCCAGCCCTCGTCGCGCGTGGCAGCCGCCAAGCCGAGCCAGGCCAGGCCTTGGCTCTGGCGGTCGCCGCTGTCGCGGGCAAGAGAGATGGCCTGCTCGAAGGCGGTGCGGGCCCGTGCCGGGTTGCCCGAGATGGCCTCGAGCTGCGCTTCGAGCAGGAGGGCTCTGAGTTGCACCGCGGCGTTGGCCGGCTCGCTGCGGTCCACGTGGAGTCGCACACGGCGCAAGAGTGGCCGCGCGCGCGGGAGGTTGGCGCGGGCGAGGAAGCGGGTTGCCGTGTCTAAGAGCGGCGGCAGCGCACGTTCGTGGCGGCCGGCCCGAGACCACTGCATGCCGATCTCGAGGGCGTCGGCGCCTGCGGCTTCCAAGACGCGCGCTGCGCGCTCATGCAGCGCGATCCGCCGTTGGGGATGGATGCGTCCAAGCACGACACTGCGCTGGCTCACGCGGCGAAAGCGCAGCAGTTCGCCTTCCGAGAGCAACCAGTCGTCGAGGTGTCCACCCAATCGGCCGAGCACGGCCAGCTCGTCTGTCTGCAGAACGTCGGCCAGATCCTCGGTGCGGAAGCGCGCGCCGAGGACGGCGGCGGCTTCGATCACCTCGCGCTGTTGTGGCTCGAGCCGGTCCCATGCCGCGAGGACGAATCCCTCGAGACCTGGTGACAGCGGCAGCGTTGCGTTCGCGCTCAACTGCTGATAGGCGCCTGGCTGTCCCACGAGGTCCCCGCGTGCCGCGAGGTCAGCGAGGGCATCGATCAGCAGACCGGGGACTGGTGGTAGGTGGGCGGTCAAGAGGCGAGCGGCGCGCCTGCCTTCACCGGGGTTGGCGAAGAGCGCTTCGAATAGCTGCTGGGTGGCGGGTGCGTCGAGCGGATCGACTGCGAGGTCGCGTCGCGGCAGGCTGCCGAGATCGGGCGGCCTGCTCTCGCTGTGTGAGCAGAGCACGACGACGAGGTGCGCGCCTTCGGTGACGGCGTGCTCGAGCAGCGTGACCGTGTGCGGATTGAGTCGTTCCGCGTGCTCGATGCGTAACAGTAGTGGACGCTCGCTGTTGCCTATGGCGCGCAGCACGCGCGCGGCCGTCGCGAGCGGTGGCCCGCTGTCGTTGGTCGACTGCAGCAACCACCTTGCGAGCGCGAGCGCGCTTTGCGGCTCGGCGTCGGCTTCGAGGCGAAAACGCGTCGCGAGCTTCTCTACCGCCGTGCCCCCTGTGTCGCTGTCGAGTTGGCCACGAGCGTAGTGTTCGACCAGAAAGCCGCCGATCGGCGACAAGGGAAGAACCTTGGATCGCGTTGCCGGTGCGCCGGCGAAGTAGAGCAACGGCCGGTTGCCGCGCAACGCGCGTTCGACGAACTCGTCGACGAGCCGTCGCTTGCCGCCGCCTTCAGGCCCGCGTAGATGAAGCACGTTGCCTTCACCCTCGCGCGCCCTTTGCAGGGCGGCCTGGAGCACCGCCAACTCCTCATCACGACCAGCCGGTGGGGCAGCTGTCGGGCGGCGGGTTGCCCGCAGCCGTCGCTCCGTTTGCAGAACCGGGGCGGTGCGTTCGTGTCGCTGCCACCAGGTCGATGCCTCCCCGGCTTCGAGAATCGTGGCCAGTTCTGTGGCGTTGCGCAGTCGATCGTGGCGTGCTTTCTGAAGAAGTGAACGCAGCACATGATCGAGAAACGGTGACAGCCGCGGGGCCAAGGTCGAGGCGGTGGGGGGCTCCAGATCGAGGTGGGCGGAAATCAGTGCGTCAGGGTCGTTGTCGGCGGCGGCGAACGGGTGACTACCTGTTGCAAGTTCGTACAGCACGACCCCGAGCGAATAGAGCTCCGAGGCAGCAGTGGCTGGCTTGCCGCGCAGGCACTCCGGTGCTGCGTAGAGCAGTGTCCCGGCGAGTGTGCCGCTGCCCGTCGACCCCACGTCGATTGGGCCGGCCAGCCCGAGGTCCATCAGCTTGGTGTGCCCGGTCGAAGACAGGTGCAGGTTCTCCGGCTTTATGTCGCGATGTACGACACCGTTTTCGTGCAGCGCCTGCAGTCCGCGGGCCACGTCGGCACCGACGCGCCGGACCAGCCGCTCGACTGCCTGTCCCTCGGTGTCGAGCAGAGCACGCAGAGTACGGCCCTCGACGTACTCCATGAGCAGCCACACCAGCGGCAGGCCGAAAGTCCGAGTCTCTTCTATGCCGAAAATGCGTACGACGTTCGGATGATCGATGCGACGACCAATCTCAGCCTCCTGGCGCAAGCGCGCGATCCACTTGGGGTCGTGCACCAGTTCCTGGCGGAGGAACTTGACGGCGACCGTCGTGCCGGCTGGAACCCCAAACAGTTCGCGCTCGGTGCGAGCCTCGTAGACCGTACCATGGCTCCCGGTGCCGAGTTCGCGCAGGACGCGCACGCTGCCAAGCGCGCCGCCGGCGCCCGCAGCAGGATTCTGTCGTCGACCGCCCATCGACCGCTCCGATACCCTTTCCCCATCTTCTCTATTCTGATTCTGACCTGACCGTGACTTCGACCGAGCCCGGCAAGCTGTCCCAGACCAAGCAACGAGCGCTCCGACTCTACCGCGAGATGCTTCGCATCCGTCGTTTCGAGGAGACGCTTGAGCAACTGGTGAGCAAGGGACGCATTGGCGGCACCACCCACCTGTGCATTGGCCAGGAAGCGGTGCCGGTCGGAGTGTCCTCCGAGCTTACTCATCAGGACCTCGTCGTGTCGACACACCGGGGTCATGGCCACCTCCTCGCAAAGGGGGCGCGGCTCGATCGGGCGCTGGCCGAGATTGCTGGCCGTGAGGGTGGCTACTGTCACGGCAAGGGTGGCAGCCAGCACGTTGCCGTACCCGAGATCGGCCACATGGGTAGCAACGGCATCACCGGCGGGGGCTTGCCGATCGCGGCCGGGTTGGCACTGGCGTTGCAACGGCGCGGCGAATCACACTGCGTCGTTTCCTACAATGGCGACGGTGCGGCCGACACGGGCAACTTCCACGAGACGCTGAACCTGGCGGCGCTGTGGCGGTTGCCGATCGTGTTCGTGCTCGAGAACAACCTCTACTCGATGTCTACGCCGGTCGATCGCACGTCGGCCTGTGACTCCTTCACGGAATGGGCCGACCGCTACCGGGGCATGACCGTGGCTGGCCCGGCGGACGGCAACGACGTGCTCGCTGTTGCCGACGTCGTCCGTCCGTTGCTCGAACGCGCGCGCGCTGGCGAGGGACCCTGCTTTGTCGAGTTTCTGACCTATCGCCAGTCCGGACACTCCAAGAGCGACGCCCGGGTCTACCGAACCCGCGAAGAGGAAGCCCATTGGCGCGAGAAAGACCCTTTCAGTGTGCTCGAACGCGAAGCGGCGCTCGGTGAGGAAGAGCTCGCGACCGCCCGGGCCGAGGTCGAGCGCGAGGTGGAAGAGGCGATCGACTTTGCGATGAGCTCGCCGCCAGGTGGCCGCGAGCGGGCGCTCTCCGACCTCGAGTTGCCGAAGCCCGACACGGCGCCGGCGCCGAGCGGCCTGAAAACCGGCGCCGAGGTCACGATGACCGAGGCGATCCGCGAAGTGCTTCGCGGTGAACTCACCCACGACGAAACGGTGCACTTGATCGGCGAAGACATCGGCGCCTACGGCGGTGCGTTCGGCGTCACGCGTGGACTGCTCGACGAGTTCGGCGAAGAGCGCGTCCGCGAGACACCGATCTCGGAGAACTCGTTCACGGGTCTCGGCGTCGGCGCAGCAGTCGGCGGCCTGCGTCCGGTGGTGGAGCTGATGTTCGGCGACTTCGTCTGCTATGCGATGGACGCGCTGACGAACCACGCCGCCAAGATCCACTACATGTACGCCGGCCAGGTGATGGTTCCGTTCACGCTGCGCATGCCGGTTGGCCGGCGCAACGGCTACGGTGCGACGCATTCGCAGAGTCTCGAGGCCTGGTTCGTGCACGTGCCGGGGCTCAACGTCGTGTTCCCGTCGACCGTCGAAGACGCGGTCGGGCTGCTGCGTAGCTGCATCCGCACCGACGCCCCTACCTTGTTCTTCGAGCACAAGTTGCTCTACCCCGAGAGCGGCAAGTGGCCTGGCGGCGGACACCTCGTGCCGCTCGGGCAGGCGAGGATCGATCGAACAGGCGAGCAGCTGACCATGATGACCTGGGGGCTGTGTCTGTCCCTGTGTCGTGCGGCGGCGGATCAGCTCGCGGAGCGGGGCTTCTCGGTCGAGATCATCGACCTGCGTTCGCTCCAGCCCTTCGACCGCGACACCTGCATCGCGTCGGTGCGCAAGACCGGGCGGGGCTTGGTCGTTCAGGAAGCGACGGTCGTCGGGGGTGTCTGTGATCGCGTGATCGCCGACATCCTGCCCGACGTCTTTTCATACCTGCACGCGCCGCTGCGCCGCATCGGTGGCGCACATGCACCGTTCCCGAGCTCGCCCGAGCTCGAAGAGTCACTCATGCCGAGCGCAAAAGGTGTCATGCGTGAGGCATTGCACCTCTTGACGGCATACTGATCGCGCATGCCAGAGTTGTTCACAGTCCCGTATCTGGGCACCGCCGAGAAGGACGTGCTCGTGGTCGACTGGCTCGTCGACGAGGGTGATGCCTTCCGACGCGGACAGCCGCTTGTCACGCTCGAGACCCTGAAGGCGAGCTTCGAGGTCGAAGCGGAGGGCGATGGCGTCCTGCTGCGCCAGCTCGAGGCGGTCGGCGACCGGGTGGGGTTGCAAGCGCCGCTCGGCGTCTGGGGCCAAGCGGGCGAGACGCTGGTAGAGGCAGAAGTCGAAGAACTGCTCGCGGCGCAGGCCGTGCCCGATGTCGAGGTCGCCGACCCGACGCCGAAAGCCGCGCCCGTGAGCGGTGCCGCGAACGCCGCACCGGCGTCGCCGGCGGCGCGGCGCCGTGCTACCGATCTCGGTATCGACCTCGCCTCGATCCAGGGCACTGGGCCGAATGGCATGGTCCGGGTCGAGGACGTCGAGCGTTCCTGTGTCGGTGATTCCTCGACCGCGGAGGTAGCCACCGGGGCCGTGGATGCGGCCTTCCTCGCCCACGTGCGCGCCAACCTCGACGAGTTCGGCGTGCTCGAGTCGTCGTTCAAGGTCGACCTCTACCGGCGCCACGGTGCGCGGATCGGCGCCGATGTTGAGTTCGGCAAGGGCGTCGCACCGCTCGCGGAGCGGCTCGTGCTGGGGCGCGGCGTCCGCTTCGCGGACGGCTGTAGAGTTGAGGCCGTCGACCTCGTCGCGGGGGCTTTGACCGCGTTTGGACCGCGTTGCGCCGTCCGGTGTCGCAGCATCTCGCTCGGGGAGAACGCATTCCTTGCCGCGGACGTCGACATCGGTGGTGGCGGTGCGATGGATCCGGAGGCCGAACTCGTCATGGGTGGGCACGGATTCGTTGGCGAGCACGCTCATCTGAACCCGTGCCGGCGCCTCGTGGTCGGTGATGAAGTCGTCATCTCGCGCAGTGCCGTCATCATGACGCACTCTTTTGGCAGCAGCGCCCTGGCTGGCTACGCGGCTCGTTTTGCCGGTGTGACGATCGGCGATGGCTGTCAGGTCGGCATCGGCGCCACTCTGTTCCCGGGCGTCGAGATGGGCCGCGGATCGATCCTCTTGTCGGGTTCGTCGTTGGTGACGGCGATGCCCGAGTATCGCTTGTGGGGCGGCGTGCCGGCGAAGGACCTAAAGGCCGCCGCGCACGAACTCGATGCGGCGGCGCTCCTGGGCGTTGCCCAGGACCTGGCCGGCGAGTTCGCCCGGCAGTTGCAGCTGCGCGGGTTTGCCGTGAGCCTGCAAGTCGAAGCGGACGAGCGTGAGCTCGTCGTCGACCACGAAGGCCGCCGTCACCGTCTGCACCTGGCGCCACTGCTCGACACCGAGGAGGCGGCGCCGTGCGCCGAGGACGTCCGTGTCGGGCTGGCTGCCGATGATGATGCATGGGCCTCATTGCTACCCGAGCTGGTCGGCATCGACCTGTCCGTGCCACGCGTGCGTGGCGCGCTCGGACCGATGGCGAACGCGTTCCGCGAGTTCCTGCGCAAGCGCGGCGTCCGGCTACATCCGCGGACCTGGGCCTATCGCGGCGGTTGGCTGTGAGCGACGTCGACAGCGCGCACGCCTACAGCCTGCCGCACTACCGCTTCCTGCTGCGTCGCGCCAAGGAAGTCGGCTACGACCTACCCCAGGTCAAGGACGTCGCCTTCGGGGTGCCAGATGGACGCTGGTTCCTGATCCGTCACGATGTCGACATCACGCCCTTCGCCGCTGAGACGATGGCCGAGGTCGAAGCCGCAGAAGGTGTGTTGACGACGTACTACTACCGTCTGCACGCGCCGTACTACAACCTGATGGACGGCAAGGCGCTTGCCTCCGTGCAGCGCGTTGCCGCGATGGGGCACGAGGTGGGGCTCCACTACGAGCCTGGGTTCTTCCTCGAACAGGGTCAAGATCCGGTCGAAGGCACGCGCCGCGACATCAAGACCTTCGAAGACCTCATTGGCTCGAAGACCCACACCATCGCCCAGCACCAGCCGGCTCAGGGGCCCTTGCTCGAGGAGATCTCGAAGGAGCACCCTTGCGCCTACCATCGGGCGCTCGTGCGTGACGTGCCGTACTTCGGCGACTCGGGCTTTCACTGGCGCGAAGGCTGCGTGTGCACGAAGCTCGGTGAACACGATCGGTTGCACACGCTGATCCATCCGCACAGCTGGGTCGTTTCCGGTAAGCCGTGGCAAGACGTGCTGCGGCACTACGCCGCCGACTTGTCGCAACGGCTGCACGGCGAGATGGAGCAGTACATCGCCGACGTCGAGGTCTACCTCAAGGACCGTCCGCGGCTCGACCGCGAGCGCGAGGAGCGCTACAGGACCGACTAGCCCCGTGTAGCGCCTACTGCGCGATGTCGATGCCCGCCCGCCCCGAAGTGCGGTCGGTGATCTCTCGCACGAAGGAGGCGACCAGGTCGATCGGCACGTCGAAGCGGAGGCAGGCGGCCTCAGCGAACGAGGATTCGACGGGCTTCAGACCCTTGCGCACGAGCACGGCCTGCACGGCACCCTCGCACTCGTAAGGGTAGGTCACGATGACGCGGCGCGTGACGATCACCGTTCGCTTAGCGACCCGATCGAGAGCCGCCGCTGCCGCCGCCGCGTAAGCGCGGACGAGACCGCCGACGCCGAGCTTGGTGCCGCCAAAGTAGCGAGTCACAAAGACCACGACGTCAGTCAGAGCGTGCGACTCGATCTGTTGCAGGATCGGCCATCCGGCCGATCCTGACGGCTCGCCGTCATCGTGAACGCGGGAAACCTCACCGGCGCGACCGAGCCGATAGGCCCAGCAGGTGTGACGCGCGTCGTGAAACTCGCGCCGCACGCGGTCGAGGTGTGCGAGCGCGTCGGCGACCGACTCGGTGGGGCCCACGGTCGCGATGAACCGCGAGCCCTTGACCTTGTCGATCTCGTGCCGCAGCTCGGCGGCGACGGTGGTGTAGCGCGTCGGCTGCAGCTGCTACTTCATGCCGAGGACGCGGCGTGCCGCCTTCGTCAGATCGGAGGCCTTGGCCAAGCCTATCTTCGAGAGGGTCATCGTCATGGTGGAGGACGGCTTCTTGTCCTGGGCCTCTCCGTCCTCTTCCTCTTCTTCGTCGTCGGCCTGCCGGACAGGGGGGCCACCCCGGACCACAACGCCTGCGGCACCGAACACCCCGCCCGCTTCGTCGGTGAATGTCTTGACGATGATCTGGGCCGGCAAGTGCGTGGCTGGGTCCTCATAAATCGTGATTTCGAACTCGCGCTCCTGCTCGGGCGGAGCTCCGCCCATGGCGCCACCGGCCGCGAGCATGACGATGCCGCCGAGTGCGCCCATGCCGCCGGCGGGCAATGCCCCGCTGCGCACGAGGTGGTTGGCCTCGTCCAGGTCGATGCTCGCCTTGTAGGCGAGCATCGCCTTGTCATCGATGGTCTTGGATCCCGCGGCCTGCCACTTGGTTGCGCTGAGCAGGTGAGTCAGGCGGTCGGCCAGGAAGGTCGGATCGGCGAGGAAGGCGCTCTTCCAGGCGTGACCGGTGGGGTAGCGGGCCGGAATCCAGTTGCCGTCCCGATCCAGGGTGACCCAGCGGGCGCCCTTCTGCGCCAGCACCTGGTCACCGTCGTTCTTGGTCCAGCAGACGAGGTCGCCCTCGCGCACCACCACGCTCCGCGTCGTGGTGGACTTGTCGCCCCGGAGCTGCCGCATGATCTGATTGGCCGTGGAGACAGTCTCGATGTCACAACGGAACGAGGCGGACTTTTGCAGGGTCGTGAGCACGCGCTTGACGCGCGAGCTGTTGTCGATGGCCTGCTCGGGTTTGTTCTTGTCGGCTTGGGCAGCGAGCCCTGCCGTCAGCGACAGACACGCGAAGCTAAGACGCCAGCTCATGTTCGTTCTCCGATGGAGGGGAGGCACCCGACGCGGGAGGCGACCCGGAAACTCCCAGCAAGATAGCGCAGAAGAAAGCTCATGCCCCAAGGGCATGAGCTTTGCTTTGGCGCCCTCCTCATTCACCGGGCGGCTCGGCCTCGTCCACGGGGGCCCCTTCTGTGTCGTCCTTGTCCTCGTTCAACTCGTCGATGATCTGCTGGACGCGGATGCTGCCGGCGATGGACTCGTCAAAGGCGAAGTCGAGCTGGGGGGCGGTGCGGGTCGAGAGGATCTCCGCGACTTCGTGCTGGACGAACTTGGCGGCGTGGTCGAGGGCGCGGGCGTTGTGCCGGCGTACCGTGTCGTCGCCGATGACGGACCAGTAGACCGTGCACTTGGTCATCTCGCGATCGAGCGTGACTCCGGTCACGGTGATGAAGCCCAGGCGCGGATCGTTGAGCTCGTGCTGCAGCACGGCGGCGACGCGTTGCTTGATCTCGGAGCAAAGGCGTTGGACGCGGCGTTCGGAGACCATGGGTTCGGCTTGCTCAGAGAATCTCGACCTGGTGGTCGATCAGGTTTGCTTCGGGCCACTCGCGCATGGTCTCGCGGAACTTGTCGAGAGCGCCCAGGATGTACTTCGCGTCGGTGCCGGCCATGACGATGGCGAGGGAGGCCCCGTTGGGCACGTCGAGGTTGTCGAACTCGGAGATGGACACGTTGAAGCGGCGTCGAGTCTTGTCCTTGATGCTCTTGATGACGCTGCGCTTGTCCTTGAGGGACTCCGCCCAAGGGATCTCGATGTGAAGCTGGAGGATGCCTACCTTCAGCATGCTGTCGTTACCGCAGGGGTCAGTCGTCTTCGCCCAGGGTGCGCTTCACCTCGATGACCTGGTAGGCCTCGATGATGTCGCCTTCCTTGATGTCGTTGTAGCCCTGGATCAGGATGCCGCACTCGAAGTCCTTGCGTACCTCGCGCACGTCGTCCTTCTCGCGGCGTAGCCCGGCGAACTTGCCGGTGTAGATGACGTTGCCGTCGCGCGACAGGCGCACGGCGTTGTTGCGCGAGATCGTGCCGTCCGTCACCAAGCAGCCGGCGATGTTGCCGAGCTTGCTCGAATGGAACACGGCGCGGATCTCAGCGTGGCCGCGGATCTCTTCCTTCTGTTCCGGCGACAGCAAGCCTTCGAGCAGCTTGCGTGCATCGTCGATCAGTTCGTAGATGATGTTGTAGAAGCGGATCGTGACACCGGCCTCGTCGGCCTTGGCGCGCGCCTTCTCGTCCGGAACGGAGTTGAAACCGACGATGATCGCGTTCGAGGCGTCGGCCAGCGTGACGTCGGTCTCCGTGACTCCGCCGAGCGCTGAGTGCAGGATGCGCACCGCGACCTCGTCGTGGGTCAGGGCCTCGAGCGACTGGCGGATCGGCTCCAGCGAGCCCATCACGTCGGCCTTGATGATCAGGCGGACCTCCTCCTTCTTCTTGTTGAGGAGTTGTGCCGTCATGTCGGCCGTGCGTCCCTTGCTCTTGCGCGCGAGGTCGAGGTGGCGCTGCTTGGTGGCGCGTTGCCCAGCGACCTGCTTTGCCATCTTGGTGTCGGTGACCACGAAGAACTTGTCACCAGGCTGGGGCAGCTCGGGGAGGCCGATTACTTCGACCGGCGTCCCCGGAGCGGCGGTTTCGATCCGGTTGCCGGAGTCGTCGAGCAGTACACGGATGCGCCCGGTACCGCTGCCGCACAGGACCAGGTCGCCCTGTTTCAGGGTGCCGTCCATGACCATGAGCGAGATCACGTTGCCCTGGGCAGGAGTCTGCTTGGCCTCGATGACGTTGCCTGATGCGGCGTGGTCCGGCGTGCTCCGGAGCTCGAGGATCTCGGCCTCGAGTACGATCTTCTCGAGCAACTCGTCGACGCCGTTGCCCTTGAGCGCGGAGATATCGATGAACTGAACGTCACCACCCCATTCCTCGGGCTGCACGCCGAGGGTGGACAGCTGCTGGCGTACCCGCATCGGGTTGGCGTCGACCTTATCGCACTTGTTGACCGCGATGACGAGCGGAACGCTGGCGGCCTTGACGTGGTTGAGCGCCTCCTCGGTCTGTGGCATGACGCCGTCGTCGGCTGCGACGACGAGCACCACGATGTCCGTCAACTGCGCGCCGCGTGTGCGCATCTCGGTGAAGGCTGCGTGACCGGGGGTGTCGAGGACGATGACTGTGCGATTGTTGCGAGTAATCTTGTAAGCGGCGGTGTGCTGCGTGATGCCACCGGCCTCGCTTTTCGTGATCTCGGATCCGCGCAGCGCATCGAGCAGTGTCGTCTTGCCGTGGTCGACGTGTCCCATGAACGAGACGATCGGCGCACGCGACGACTTGTCTTCCTCGAGGATGGCGTCCTTGGCTTCGGTGAGCTGCGACAGGAGCTCGTCCTCGGCTTCGGTCGCTTCAACGACCTCGACGTTGCGGTGCAACTCGAGTGCGACCAGCTCGACCTGCGACTTGTCGAGGTAGGAGTTGATGTTGACGGGCTCGCCGAGGTTCATCATCACGACCAAGATCTGTTGGACCTTGTGGCCGAGTGCCTCGCTGAGCTTCTTGACCGAGACCGGCGCCTCGACCTGGACGAGCTTGTCGGGATCGATGCCGGGCGGCGGTGCGAGCGGATCAGCCTTCTGGCGGCGGCCGCCGCCGCCGGGACGTCCCGGGCCACGACGGGCGAACGGCCCACGCCGTTGCGGCATCGTGTGCGCGCCGCGCGCACGGAACTGCTGCATGGCGGCCTGCCGCAGGTTGCGGTCGACCGAGGCCGGATTGCGCGGGCCGCTCGGGGCGGAGCGTCGCGTCGCGTCGTCGATGGTCTGCTTGGGCAGCTCGATGCGGCCAAGGATCTTGGCCTTGCGCACCGGTTGCGGCAGACGCCGGATCGCCTTGGTGCCTGGATCGGATTCGTCTTTGGGGTCGAGGTCGGTCGCCGCCGACTCGTCCGCGACCTCGGGCCCATCAAGAGCGGGGGCATCCGAGTCAGCCGGCGGTGCGGATGGATCGATGGGGTCCACGGCCTGGGCCACGGCGTTCGCGGGCGGAGCCGTAGCGGGGATGCGGGTGAGGGCTGGTGGTGCTGCGACCAAGTCGATGTCGATGGTTTCCGGAAGGTCTTCCGTCGGTTCCGGAGCAGTTTCGGCCGGCGCTTCTTCGTCCGGTGCTTCCGTCGCCGGTGTTGCTTCAGGTGGCGGTGTTGCTTCAGGTGGCGGTGTCTCGTCGCCACCCGGTGGCGCGTCCGGCGCCCAGGCCTCCGGGGCGGCTCTCAGCGCAGCCTTGCGCCGAATGGGTGAGGCGGTCGTCTGGGCGGTTGCCTCTTCCTCGGCAACGGCGGTCGTGCTGTCGCCCGAGGCGGCCTTACGGCGGATGGGCTTCTTGCGAACGACTGCCTTCTTGACCGGACGAGCGAGGTCGGTCGTCTTGTCGAAACCGGCTGCGCCAAGACGGACCTCGATCACCATTTGATCAGCGTCGTCCAGCACGGCCATGTGGGTCTTGACCCTGTCGAAGCCCAGATCCTCAAGCACCTGCACGAAGGCGGGGCCCTTCATGCCGTAGTCTTTCGCCAGCTCGTATACCCGTCTCTTCTTCGCCAAAACTCACCTCGGCCCGTCGCGTGGACGGGTCGTTGTCCATTGTCCTTATTGAATGGTCTCGGTGGCCGGGTCCGTGGGGTCATCCGCGGGCTCGACGGCCAGCTCCTCACTAGGCAATGGGTCGGTCGACTCCTCTGCCGGTGTTGCCTCGGTCACGTCCTCAGTTGCATGTTCAACGTCCGTCTGTCCAGCGTCGGCTTCTGCCGCGCCCGCTTCCTCCACCGCGGCATCCTCCGGCGCACCCTCGACGGCCAGCTCCTCACCAGGCAATGGGTCGGTCGACTCCTCTGCCGGTGTTGCTTCGGTCACGTCCTCAGTTGCATGTTCAACGTCCGTCTGCCCAGCGTCGGCTTCTGCCGCGCCGGCTTCCTCCGCCGGGGCATCCGCCGGCGCACCCTCGACGTCACTCGCGGCCACCTCGTCGTTCTTGAGCGTGTCCTCGAGTTCCTGGCGCGTCATGATGTCGATGTCCCAGCCGCACAGCTTCGATGCTAGCCGGACGTTTTGACCCTTACGGCCGATCGCCAGCGAGAGCTGGTCCTCCTCGACGAGGACGAGGGCCTTGTGGTTCTCGATGTCGAGTTCGATGTGGCTGACTTCGGCCGGTTGCAGCGCGTTGATCAGCATCTGCTTGGGGTCGTCGTTCCAGCGGATGATGTCAATGCGCTCGCCGCCGAGTTCGTCGATGATGGACTTGATGCGTGTGCCACGGACGCCGACACAGGCGCCAACGCAGTCAACCCGCGCGTCCGACGATGTGACGGCGATCTTGGTCCGGTAGCCCGGCTCCCGCTCGAGCTTCTTGATCTCGATGATGCCGTCGTCGACTTCGGGCACTTCGAGTTCGAACAATCGCTGCACGAGGCCGGTCGAGCTGCGCGACAGGATCACCTTGACCTTCAGGCCGACCTTCTTGACCTCGAGGATCAGCGCCCGCAACCGGTCGCCGACGTGGTAGTTCTCGCCGCGCACGCGCTCGGACTTGGGCAGGATGCCCTCGATCTTGCCGAGGTTGATGATGACCGAGTCACCCTCGAAGCGCTGCGTCGTGCCCGTGACGATGTCGTTGACCTGCTCTTCCCACTCGTTGAAGAAGACATCGCGCTCGGCTTCGCGAATGCGGGTGAACCAGGTCTGCTTGACGGTCTGCGCGAAGATCCGCCCCAAGACCTCGAAGTTGATCTCGTAGTTCGAGTCGAGCTCGCCGGACTCCCGGTTGAACACGATCTCCAGGTCTTCCTCGACCTCGTCAAAGCGCTTCTTGATCGCCGTCGTCAGCGCTTCTTCCAACGCCAGGAAGAGCACCTCGCGGTCGATGCCCTTGTCCCGGTGGATGCTGTCGATGTGTCTGACGAGCTCCTGGTTCATGCTTCACGCTCGACTCCGATCCCGCCGTCGATCGCTCCCAGCCCCGGTTCGACGTCGTTCCGGTGCCGACCGAGAACGCCCGGTGGCGGGGGATGCCGGCCACGAGCCGCTGAGCGGCGGCCGAGCGCGTCCCCCTGAGGTGCGGTCGCCCAGGAGTGCTCGCAACAAACGGCTCAGAAACGACCTCAGGGCAGAACCCCCACGCTTCCCGACTCCCACCGGGGTGACCGGCGAAAGCAGGCTCGTCGAAGATCTGCCCTTTGCCTGAACCAACCGCGGCGACTGCCGCGATGGATACGAGCACTGTCCGTGGGCTGGAAGTTCAGGGGTCCTGACCGCCCAGCCAGCGCCCACCAAAGGCTCGCGCCTCCTCGTGGGACCGACAGTCCAGAGGTAGGTATAAGTCCCTGCGAGACCCAGTCAAGCGAACGGCTCCGCGGAGACCTCGGTGGCGCCTACGGAGCCGCTGCACAGCCGGCCCGGCTATGCTCCTGGGATGAGAGTCGATGCGACTTCATGGGCGGCGATCGCGCGCACGCTTGCGGGGCGGCCTGGGCAAGGGAGTTGGTGGCGGAAGCCGTCCGCGACCGGGGGCAAGCTGATCAGGGGTGTGCCGGTCCCCCTGCCTGGCAGTATCCGCGATCCTAGGGGTGTGAAAGAGCACGTGGCTTTCATCAAGAAGAGATGACAGCGCGGCGCTTGGGCCACTTCCGCTCGAATCACCTGTTGTCGGCTGCCGTTTTGGTGGTGGTCGCGTGTTCGCCCGCGTCGGCGCAAAGCCCCGACGCGGGGAGGCTCGCCGGCCGCTTCCTCGCCGCAGCCGCGTCCGACCGTAGTGGGATCGCTGCCGATCTGCGTGGCCGGGGCGGGGCGGGGGCGCTCGCGCTCTTGGACGCGTGTCTGGAACGCGCTTCGGCGTTGTTCCCGGTGCCGGCGGCGGCGCTCGACCTGCTGCTCGAGCTGTGTCCGGCGAGTCAAAGTGCCAAGTTGATGCAGCTCGCACCGGCGTTGGCGGGGCCAGGTCGTGGTCGGCTGCTGCGCTGGTTGGCGCGGCGCGACCTGCCGGGATTTCGCGATCACGAGCAGGTGAGGTCGCTGGCGATCGTCAGCTTCCTCGACGACCGGGACCTGGGCGTCGTTGCGGCCGAGTTGTTGGCGGAGTTCGACTCCGCCAAGGTGGCGCAAGCACTGCGCCATCGGTTGACTGATGGCATCGCCGCCGCAGAGCCACGTACGCGCTTGATGGCGCTGGCGCGGTCGTTCGCCAGGCTTCGTGCGGCAGCGCCGCACGTCGAGGACGTGTTTGCGATCGCCGAGAAGAGCGCAGCATGGCTCGTGCCTGAGCTCCTTCCTGCCTTCTATCGTCGGCCCGACCTGGCCTTGTCCGGCCGCCTCGACCGCTGGGCCAGGGTTCGCCATCCGGCCGTCCGCCAGCGCTTCGACGCCCTCATCGATCGGATCGATGCCGAGCTCGGCAATCGCGTCGAGCACTCGCGCCGCTTGGCCCTCTATGCCCGGCTGCGTCGCACCGACGCCGAGCGTCCGGAGTGGGCCCTGCGGGAAGCGCACGTCGCGGTCTTCGACCTCGCGCGGCCGCAGCAGGCTCGCGCGCCGCTCGATGCGTTGGCCTTGCTACCGCTCGATCTCGATGATGCCCTCGAGGCCACGTGCATCGCTGCCGTTGGCGCCTACCTCGACGGCGCCGACCCTGAGCCCGGCCTCGTCCGAGCGCGCACGCGCGCCACGGCCGAGTGGCCCGCCGAACCGCCGCTCCAGGTCAGCGATTTGCTGCCGAATGCGACTTGGGACGACTTCGAGCTGTCGCGCACGTGGCGCGTGCTCGTGCCGCCGCGCGTAGGCGACTCGGAGTTCAAAGCGCGGCGAGAGAACTTCATGCGCGTCGGCGGGTCGGAGGGCATCGCGTGGCGGGCCACGGGGCGCCGTCGTCTGTCGCTGTTGCTGCTCGGCTATACGCTGCTGAAGCTGCGCGGCCGTCCTGCCGCGACTGGGTGGATGGACGACGCCATCGAGACCCATGAGAGACTGCAGGGGGCGTGGCAGGCCGACTTTCTCGGCGAGGCGGCCGACGTCGATCGGGCGCTGTCGATGCGGTCAGGGGCACTCGAGGGGTTGCAGCGGGCCTTCGAGGGCAACGACGAATCGCTGCGCGGCATGACCGCGGCCCTCAGGAAGCAGCGCTTGGCCGCAGCCGAGCGTGGCTTCCGCGCCCTCGTCGACGGGCTGGCGCCGCGGGTGCCCGAGCAGGTCATCGAGCTGCCTGGATCGCCGCGGACGCCGGTCGATCCAGGCGGTCGCGAGCGACCCTTCCTCGACATCACGGGCGCGTTCGCGCGCTTCTACCAACGCATCGGCGAAGAGGACAAGGCCGTCGCGATCTTGGATCACTTGGCCGAGCGCCTCGTCGGAACCGGGTTGCACGCCAACCGAACGCGCCGTGCCAACCACCTCTTCGACCGTGCCTCGATTGCCATCGATCGTCGTAACCCGGACGTCGCGCTTGAGCGGCTGCGCGAGTACATGGCCCACTACGAGAAGCTGCACCAGGACGTGCGGCAGAACCCTGAGCGCTACTTCGACCCGGACCAGACGCGACGCTGGTATGCATCGCGACTGGCGGCTGGTCATATCAGCCTCGCGGTCCTGCACAATGTCGTGGTGGGGGACCCCGACACGGCGCGCCAGCACTGCCGCACGGCCTACGCCCTCGATGACAGCGAGTTCAATCGTGTGCTGTATGCGTGCTATCTGGCGCGCGATAAGCGTGGCGAAGAGGCGATGCAGCTCTTGACGACCGTCGATCCGTCACCGGCGCTCTTCTACAACATGGCCTGCACGTTTGCCTTGACGGGGGCGCCTGACAAGGCGATGCACTTCCTCTCCTTGGACATCGAGCGGAATCACCACACTGTGAAAGCGCGCAATCGGCAGCGGCAGTGGGCGCAGAAGGATGGCGACCTCGCGGCGCTGCGCGGCGATCCGCGCTTTGAAGAACTCGTGCGCAAGCGGTGAGCCCGCGTTTCGAGGTCGGACGCGCGACGCTGACCGCAAAGGGGCGTCGTTGGCATGCGACGGGGCATCCGTGGGCTTGGCGCGACGACATCTCTGCGGTCGAGGAAGGCCGCGGCTTCTTGGTGCGCGTCCGCGAGGACCGTGGCGACGAGTTGGGGGTCGCGACCTGGTCGCCGTCATCGAAGATCGCGCTGCGCTTCGTCGGCGCCGGCCAGGACGAAGCCGC
>NYZE01000019.1 GCA_002685965.1 Planctomycetota bacterium
CGGCGCTCATCTGGAGCACCAGGCCGGTCGAGCGAGCACCGGAGAACGTCCGCGCTCCCAGTGAGCGTGAGGTGAACTCAAGGCTGCCGGAGCTGCCGGTAGCTTCGCGGCCGTACAGGGTCTTCTGGGCGCCAGCGCGGGCGATCAGATTGTCGGTGACGTCCTGCTCGATGTAGGCGTCCAAGAGGCCACCCGCGGCCCAGTCGTTATTGATCGCGAAGCGGGTGTTCTTGGTGAAGGCGTGGCCTGAGAACTTGGTCCGGGCGCTTGGCACGCCGAACGTGTTCACTTCCGGCGCACCTTCGAGCGACGCGAAGCCCCACATCACCTGGACGCGGTTGTAGATGTTCAACGAAAACGCGTCTCCGCCATCAAAGGTGACGCCTTGGCCAGCCGCGGCTGAAACTTTGACGTCGGCGAGGGCCGGGACGTGGATTCGGTCGAGGCCCAAAAGGTCCTCATTGTCACTAGCCCACGCGAAAGGCGTGAGTAGTGCTAGAGCCGTCAGGCTGTAGCAGCCGTGCTTAAGCATTGGTCGAGTCTCCTCCCATGGATATCGGAAGCTCAGGAAAGGTGAGCGTGCTCTGCCAGGGAAATCGGCATTTGCGGCAGGAACGTTAGGAAGCCTTCCGTGGGGCTCAAAGGAAAGATCTGGAAATCTCGGGAGGCCCTCAGAAACGGCCTTGACAATGACCGGCAAGAGCAAGCGCAGTCGTCGCGCGGGCGCTCACTTTGTCCCGACCAGGGGCCCCACCGCGGCCACGGTCAGGCCCGACAGTCGGCTCAGCGCTGGCGCCCACTTCTGCTCCTCTCTATCGCCTTTTCAGCAAAGGGCTTGGGCCAGCGTCAGCGGGCAACGCTACGGTCGCCACGATGGCCTAGATGGCCTCTACAGCCCTTCTAGCGCCCAGTTTCGCCATCCTTGTCGTCTCGTGCACGGGGCAGGGAGAGTGCCCGAAAGCCAGGAGCGTTGCTCACGCTCTCCGCCATGCCTACCCTCGCCAAGCGTGGTTTCTGGAGGGGATTTGCCGCCGTTCCGCATCCCAACCGGGGCGAGGCGAGATCGCGTAACGGGCTCGCAGGTCTACGGGTTCGTGAAGTGCGAGCACTCGGTATGGCTCGACTTTCATGGCGATCCGGCGGAGCGACTTCCGCATTCGGCGGCGGTCGAACGGCTCTTGGAGCACGGTCGGGACCACGAAGACCAGATTGTCGGGACCCTCGACTACCGCGAGCCGGCCTATCCGGTCGGCAAGTTCGCGGAGGGCGCAGACCAGACCCGGGGGCTCCTCGAGGAGGGGGTCTTGGGGGTGTCGCAGGGGGTGCTGTTCGAGCCGCCCTTCCTTGGCATCCCGGATCTGCTCCGCCGGGTGGATGGCGCCAGTGACCTCGGGGACTGGCACTACGTGGTTGGCGATGTCAAGTCGTCCTGGCGGCCCAGGTCCGACCAGGCCCTGCAGGTGTCGTTCTATTCAGAGTTGCTGGGCCGGCTGCAGGGGCGGGAACCCCCATACGGTTTCCTGATACTGCGCGATGGCAGCGAGGAGCGATTCTCGGTCGCCGACCTGCGTCCGGTGCTCAAGGAGGTGCTCAGCGAGCTGGATGAGCTTCTGGCTGGGGAGTCACGGCCGCACCACAGCTGGGCGTGTCGAGAATGCGGTTGGAGGGATACGTGCAGCAGTGACCCCGACGTGCACTGGATTCCGGGCCTGACCAGGAGCGAGAAACGTCTGATTGCGGCCATGGGCCTGGGGGGCTTGGCTCAGTTGGCGGCAGTCCATACGGACGACCGTAAGATGGAGGGCAGTGTCGTCTCAGAGGCGACGCTGGAGCGGGCGCGGGCCGGTGCACGGGCCTTGATCGATCGTGAGGCGGTGCGAGTCAGGCCCCCGCGCGTGCCCGACTTGATGCACCCGCTCCAGGCAGGCGTGGCCTACAGGGACGGCTTCGACCGGCGTTTGCTCGTGCTGGCCAGGCGTAGTTTGGGCGGTACGACCGTGGTGCACCGCATCGAGCGAGCCGAGGACGAGGACGCGGCGGTGCTGGCCTTCGCAGGAGAGCTGGCAGAGGGTGGAACCGTGCTGCATTCCGGCAGCCTGGTCCGCGCCATCCGCGAGCGGGCGATCGACCGCCCCGAGACCTGGGGGCGACTGGAAGCGCTGGATCTGCGGGCCCTGGACCTCATGGGCCTGGTGCGCGGTGCCTGGGTCTTTCCGGCCCCGGTGTCGCTGCCGACCGATGCACTGGCCTGGTTCGAGGGCCGGGCACCCGCGACGGAGGACAGGTTGGCCCTCTACGCCGATGAGCGCGACTTCGCTGGGCTCGAGGAACTGGCCCGCAGTGAACTCGATGCCCTCGACCAGCTGGCCGACCGGGTCGTTGGCGTGCCGCAATGACGCCCGACAACAGGATCGACGTCGGCCAGCTGCGCCAGCGCTTGCGCGCCTGGGTCGCGCACGAGTCCATGTCGTCGCGGCGCGCGCTCGAGGAGACCTGGGCGCAGAGCGTGGCAGAGCGGGTCGACGGAGGGTACTGCGCTGCGGGCTTGCGCCTGGCTAGCGCGCGCAATGGAAGCTTCGCCTTCGACTGCCGCGAGTTCGCGGCCAAGTTCCGCGAGGGCGAGCCACTCTACTTGGGCGGTGGCACTGACATCGATGCCGGCTGGCCCGTGACCTTCCTTGGCTACGACGTCGCGACGGGTCGCGTGCGCGTTGCTCCCGACCGCTTCGAGAGCCGCGAGCCGATGAAGCCAGAGCCGGGCGAGGAGTATTGTCTGGATCGACGCGGCCTCGGACTCGAGCGCCTTCTGCTCGAAGGGTTGGACAGTGTCTTCCACAAGGAGAACGCGCACACGATCGAGGCGCTGACAGGTCGTTTGGGTCTTGCGCTCGACGACGCGCGGCACGCCGCCGCTCTCGCGCACGGCCAGCAGATCGGCTTCACGCCGGCACAGAGCGAGGCACTTGCGCGCGCAACCGCGACGGAAGGGTTGTGCTTGATCCAAGGCCCGCCGGGAACAGGCAAGACGCGCGTGCTGGCTGAGGCGGCGGTGCTGCTCGCGCGGCGCGGCTGCCGCTTGTTCGTCACGGGTCTCACGCACCGTGCCGTGCACAACGTGCTGTTGGCGGTGCGCGCGATCGAGCCGCGCGTGCCCGTGTTCAAGGTTGGCAGCCGCAACCGTGCCGAAGGCCTCGAGGGTTCCGGCATTGCGACCGTGCGCAACCTCGAACACTTCGCCTTTCCCGAAGGCGCCTCGATTGTGGGCGGCACGCCCTTCGCCGTGCGTCGCTTCTCGGCCGACCGGCGCTTCCACTTCGTGCTGCTGGACGAAGCTGGGCAGATGCCGGTCGTGCACGGCGCGATCGCGATGACGCAGGCGCGCCGCTGGGTGGTCGTTGGCGATCCGAAGCAGCTGCGCCCCGTGTTCGAGGGAGAAGGTCGTGACCCGCTGCTGGCACGGTCTCTCTACTCGTACCTTGAGGACTTCGGCGAGGGTGTGCTGCTCGACCGGACGTTCCGCATGAACGAGACGCTCGCCGGGTTTGCCTCGCGCGAGTTCTATGAGGATCGTCTGGATTCCGCCGACAGCGCGCGCGAGCGGGAGTTGGCTCTCGTCGACGGCGGGCCGTTGCGCGACATCCTCGATCCAAAGAAGCCGCTTGTCATAGCCCGTGTCGACCACGAAGGGCGCCGGCGTCGCTCGCCCGAGGAAGCCGAGCTGATCGTCGAACTCGTGCGCACACTCCGCCAACACCATGCCATTCCGGCGTCCGAGATTGCGATCATCGCACCGTTTCGTTCACAGGTTCGGCTGTTGCGCTACGAGCTGGAACGCCAGTCCCTGTTCACGCCCGACCTCGTCGTCGACACCGTCGAACGCATGCAAGGCCAAGAGCGAGAAGTCGTGATTCTGTCGATGTCGGCCTCCGATCGCGACTACCTCGAACGGCAAGCACACTTCTACTTCGACCCGGGCCGCCTCAACGTGTCGCTGACCCGAGCCCGCACCAAATGCATCGTCGTCGGTTCACGACACGCATTCCGGGCCAGGCCACACGACCTCGAGCACCTGCTCGCGGCGGCGCGCTTCAAGCGGTTGTGTCTGACCGCACCGAACGTCATCGTCGAGGATGATCGACGTGACAGGGCAGCGCTAGTGGGCGTTACGCGGCGGCTTTCCTCGCCGCCGCCAGCGGCGCACGTACGGCCAGATGAAGATGTAGCTTCCGGTCAGGGTTAGCGTGAACAGGCTGATCGCGACCATCGGCATCCACCAGTTGTGGAGCCACTCGGCGATCAAGCTGCCGTCGTGCAAACGCTCGATCCAGTCGGAACGGCGCGTTGCCACCGAGAGTATTTCGCCGGTCACGGCACCGACCTGCACTTCGAAGTCGTTGCTCTTTGCGCGGACCTTGTAGCAACGTTTGCTCGGTCGGAAATCGATGCGGTCGATGTCGGCTTCGCTACGTAGCTCGGCGTGCCCGAGCGCGAAGACGCGCTTGTAGACCTCGTCTAATGGCAGGTAGGCGCTCGCCTCGCCAGCTGTGTCGGCCGCGGTCGGCGGTTGGATCCAGGCGTAGTCCTTCTTGATAAGCAAGAGGAAGCCGGTCACCGACAGAACAGCGAGAAACAGCGCCGCAACGACGCCGGTCCACCGGTGGACTTCCCAGCACAGCTTGAAGAACCGCACCGCTATGAGTCCGTGCGTCGTTCCGCAGCGACTCTGAGTGGCAAGCCGTAGAGACGAATGAAGCCCTCGGCGTCCTTCTGCCGGTAGCTGCTGTCGCCGAACGTCGCCAGGTCGTCGCGGAACAGGGTGAACGGCGAGGTCGCCGCCAGCGCCGTTGCCGAACCCTTGTAGAGCTCGACGGTGACTTCGCCCGTGACATGCTCGTTGGCCTTGCGGAAGAACGCTTCGAGCGCTTCGCGTTCAGGGCAGAACCACTTGCCGTTGTAGACGAGCTCGGCGAAGCGGTGCGCCAGAGTCTCGAGTGTGTGCAGCGTGTCGCGATCGAGCACGAGTGCCTGCAGGCCCGAGATCGCTTCGTACAACACCGTGCCGCCGGGCGTCTCGTAGAGCCCTCGGCTCTTCATGCCGACCAAGCGGTTCTCGAGCACGTTGATGCGACCGACACCGTGTGGTGCGGCCGTCTCGTTGAGGCGAGTCAGGAGAGCTGCTGCATCGAGTGCTGCGCCGTCGATCGAGATCGGCACGCCTCGCTCGAAGCCAACGCGCACGGTCGCGGGCTGGTCTGGCGCTTGCTTGGGATCCGCGGTCAGCATCCAAGCGTCGTCGGGTGGCGCGTTGCCCGGGTCTTCGATGTCGCCGCCTTCGTGCGAGATGTGCCAGAGGTTGCGGTCGCGCGAGTAGAGCTTTTCACGAGTCGCAGTGACCGGGATGCCACGCTCGTTGGCGTAGGCGAGTGCTTCTTCGCGTGAGCGGATCTCCCAGTCGCGCCATGGGGCGATCACGGTCAGGTCCGGAGCCAGCGCCTGATACGCGAGCTCGAAGCGGACCTGGTCGTTGCCCTTGCCGGTGCAACCGTGGCAGAGTGAGTCGGCACCGACCTCGAGCGCGTAGTCGACCTGCGCGCGGGCCAGGATCGGCCGTGCCATCGATGTGCCGAGCAGGTAGCGACGTTCGTAGACGGCGCGCGACATGACGCACGGCCACACGACCTCTTCGAGGAACTCGCGGCGACAGTCGACGATGCGGCACGATGCCGCACCTGACGCCCGCGCCTTCTCCTCCAAACCTGCTAGCTCGTCATCACCCTGGCCGACGTCACCACACGTGGTGTGCACTTGGCAGCCGTCGTAGTGTTCCTTCAACCAGGGAATGATGATCGATGTGTCGAGCCCGCCGGAGTAGGCGAGCGCGACGCTCTTGACGTCCCCCTTCTTGACCATCGCCGCAGACTACAATCCGGATTCGCGAATCCTGGCCCTCAAACCGCCCAGAGGTCGAAATCCGACCCGCGAGGCGTTTCCCCTCACGGCCATGAGAGACTCGCGCCTGCTCCTTCTTGTTGCGCTCTGACCGCTCATTGACGGCGCGGTTTGGCTGTTCTCCTGGAGTTCCACCGACGGCGGTGGCACTGCCCGGACCGACGTCGAGGACATCGACGATCCAGCTGTGATGGAGGCGGCAGACACCAAGGAGGACGAGCAACCGGTAGAGAGTGGTCCGCGAAACGGTGGCCACGGTCCCCGACGAGGTGGGTCAGTGTCGTATCTGGAGGCGCTCGGTCGGGTGAGTGGCCGGTTGATCTGGAACACCTGGTGCGAGCCCTGGCTCCTCAAGGAGAAAACGCGCAGCGCCGCCTGACGGCATGACAGCCTGACGGCATGACGGCCTGACAGCATGGAAGCAGTGCTGAAGCCGGTTCAGAAATCGATCAAGGCCACTCGAACGCCAGGAGAAGAAGGCCAAAAAGAAAGCAGTGACCGCCAAGCAGGTTGGCCATCCTAGTTGGATGGACACCGCTGACCTGGAGTTCACGCCCGAAGAGATGTCGCGCATGGGGCGCGTCGTGCTTGAGTGGTGCGTCGAACACGTGGCGGCGCTCGCGGAGTCACCGTCGCGTGGCGATGTTGCGGGCGCTCCGGATATTTGTCGGTCGATGCGGGAGAGCGCGCCCGAGCAGGGACGGCCGCTCGAGGGCTTGCTGCAGCAGTTGTTCGAGGAGTGGATCCCGCGCTCGTTCACGACGCCGGGTCCGGGCTACTTCGCCTACGTGCCGGGCGGCGGGCTGTTTCCGACGGCGCTCGCCGACCTGATCTCGAACACGACAAATCGCTTCTCTGGCATCTTTCACGCGGCGCCTTGTCTGTCGCAGGTCGAGGGCAACGTGCTCGATTGGATCCGGGACTGGATGCAGTTCCCAGCCAGCGCGCGTGGCACGCTGACGCCAGGCGGTTCGATGTCGACCTTCGCGGCTGTCGTCGCCGCCAGGGAATGGCTCACCGGCACCGATCTTCGCAATGGTGTTCTCTACCGGTCGCGCGAGGGGCACCACTCGATCGACAAAGCGGCGCGATTGGCCGGCATCCTGGGCGACCGCATTCGCGAGATCGCCGTCGACGACGAGTTTCGCATGCGCCCCGATGACCTCGAGGCCGCAATCGCCGCCGATCGTGAGCGGGGGTTGCGCCCCTTCCTCGTCGTGTCATCGGCTGGCACTGTCAACACCGGCGCCGTAGATCCGCTGGACGTGATTGCAGACGTGTGCGCTCGCGAGCGACTGTGGCACCACATCGATGGTGCTTATGGCGGCTTCTTCCACATGGTGCCCGAGTTGCGACCGCTGCTCGCGGGTCTGTCGCGCGCCGATTCGCTCTCGCTCGACCCGCACAAGGGGTTGTTCCTGCCATACGGCACGGGCGCGTTGCTGGTGCGCGACGGCGAGAAACTGGCCGGCTCGCACGCTGCCACGGCGGGCTACCTGCCCGACCCGATCGATGACGACTTGTACGACGCGTCGCGCTATGGCCCTGAGTTGTCACGGCCCTTCCGTGGGCTGCGTGTTTGGTTGCCGGTGCAGCTTTACGGTGTCGCGAAGATCCGCGCCGCAGTTGCTGAGAAGCGGGCGCTGGCCCTGCAGATCCACGAGTCCCTGGCGCAGGTGCCCGGCTTGCAAATTGTTGCGCCGCCGCACTTGTCGCTGTTTGCGTTCCGGCTGACGTGGGACGGGGCCACGCCGGAACAAGAGAGCGAGGCGACGCGCGAACTCGTCGAGCGGGTGACCAATCGGGGCAAGGTCATGCTGTCTGGGTGCACCATCGAGGGGCGCTTCTTGGCGCGGATCTGTGTGCTGTCGTTCCGCACGCGCGAAGCGCAAGCGCGGACGTGTGCGGAACATGTTGCGGAAGAGACGGCCGCGATACTCGCCGAGTGCGCAACGTGAGCTGCGCCGCCGATCTGATCCGACCATGACGACCCGACACTGCAGAGTCGCAATCATCGGAGGGGGCGTGATCGGCCTCTCGCTCGCGCGCGAGTTGGCGGGCGACGGTGTCGAGGATGTCGTGCTGATCGAGCACCTTGGCGCGCCAGGCCGAGGATCGACGGCCAAGGCGAATGGCGGCATACGTGCGCAGTTCACGACGCGAAGCAATATCGAGTTCTCGCTCTACACGATCCACGAGCTCGAGAAGCTGCAGCGCGACACTGATGGGCTGCCCGGCTTCATCCAGGCCGGCTACTTGCTCTTCACCGGAACCGAACAGGGCGAGGCCGGGCTCCGCACCGGCTACGAGTTGCAGCGCGAGTGTGGTGTCGATGTCGAGTGGCTGAGCCCGGCCGAGGTCCTCGCCAAGGCGCCCTTCGTTCGTGGCGACGGGCTCCGCGCCGGGACCTTCCACGAGCGGGACGGATTGATCGACCCTCACGGCGTGGTGCAGGCCATGTGGGATCAAGTCAAGGCGACGAGCGTCGACCTCCTGTTCGATCACGAGGTCACGTCGATTGACATGGATCCGACCCCGTCAAGCTTGATCGTGCGGGGGCCTGGCCCCGGTACGATCAAGCTTGAAGCGGAGTGGGTGGTGAATGCGGCTGGGCCGGACGCGAAGGATGTCGCCGCGTTGTGCGGCGTGGATCTGCCGTGCGAGCCGGTGCGCCGCAATCTCGCGTGCACGGATCCGGTGTCGGGATACCCGGCGGTCATTCCAATGTGCGTCGACCTCGACACAGGTGTGTTGATCAGACGGGAGAGTGCAGGCTTTCTGATCGCGTATTCCAACCCGGACGACTTGCCCGGCACGGACACGAGTCTCGATCCGAACTTCTTATCGGAGCTCGCCGAACGCATCGGCAATCGCTTCCCCTTCCTCGAGGACGCTGGGATTCACGAGCGCGGTTGCTGGGCCGGGCTCTATCCCGAGACGCCGGATCATCACGCAATCGTCGGCCCGACACCGGGGCTGCCACGTTTACTCCATAGCGTCGGTTTCGGCGGTCATGGAATCATGCACTCCATTGCCGCTGCGCGCGCACTCGCTGACTACGTGCAGTTTGGCGAGTCGCGCGTGCTCGACATTGGGCCGTTGCGTTTGGAGCGGTTCGCGGAAGGTGACCTCATCGTCGAGTCGGCTGTGCTCTAACAGGAGTTGTTCCACATGGTGATCGCAGCGACGTCGGTGCAGGTAATGTCCGGCTCGATCCAGCCGGGCACCCAAGCCTCGGAGAAGATCGATCCATCGCAGTAGTCGGTAACCGGCTTGTCGGTATCCCAAAGGACGCTCATCGTGTCACCTTCCGTAGGGCAGAGATGAGGGTCGGATCGACAGCACCCCCGTTGGAGACATGCTTGAGTCCCTCGGTGATCTCATCCACGGGCTTCTGTCCGTGCTTGTCGGTCAACTCACCCGCCTCGAGGAGGGGGAGTATCATCTTGATGATCTTCTTGATGAGGACCACCTGGACACGTTTGCTGGTCATTCTGTTACCTCCGTTTCAGGTTCGATTCGGTGGGGGGGGGATCACCCCCCCCCTCATAAGTGAGGGGGGGGGTGATCCCTCCCATATGGGGTCCACTCAGCCTCGGCGTGGCCTGTTGGTCGGCGATGCGCTGGGCTGAAGAGAAGGGCTTCTTCTTTCCCGTTCAGCCAGGAAGGCTCTCGTCGCCGAGATCGTGCACGCACTCTTTCTGGGCGCGTCCTGCGGCTTGGCCGGCACTTCACGCGGGCCCGCCGATCACTCGAACTGGCGGGCACCGCGAGCGGTCGGCGCCAAGCCCTCTGTGATCGAGGTCGAGGGGGCTGCCCAAGCTCCTCAACGAGGCCCGAATCGCAGCCTGAAAAGGAGAAGGGCCGTCGCTCGCTGCGCGACGGCCCTTCCTTGGTACCCCCAAGGGGACTTGAACCCCTGTCACATGGATGAGAACCATGGATCCTAGGCCGCTAGACGATGGGGGCCTGTTGCGGGACAGGGTTAGCTCGGGCCTGCAACATGTCAAGGTGCCGCTGCCTGGTCGCGGCGAGGGGGAGTTGGCCCCGTGGCGTCACGAATCGTGTGACCACATGCCGCAGCCAAGTCCCTGTCGAGGCAGGGTTTCGCTTGGATGCCCTAAAACGCCGTGCTAGCTTCGCCCCGACGCGCACCGTCGAGGGATCCGATGACCGAGGCAAGTGAAGGGACGCCGCCGGCGGAAAAGCCAGCAGTGCCCAACGAACAGGATAAAGCTGCAGCCCCTGGGGCAAAACCGAAGGCGACCGCCAAGCCCGAGAAGGCTCCAGTCAAGCCGAAGGCGACCGCCAAGCCCAAGGGTAAGGCCCGGGATCCGAGTGCCGGGCGGCGTGGCTTCGTGCAGCTCTCGCTCGTCGCTGCGGGCTTGGCCTGGACCGGCGCGATGGTCAAGTTCTTCTTCCCGCGCATCCTCTTCGAGCCGGCCACACGCTTCCCGATCGGCTTCCCGACAGACTACGTGATCGGCGTCGACACCAAGTGGCAGCAGGCCAAGCGCATCTGGGTCGTCCGTGAGCCGAGCCGACTCTATGTGATCTTCGCCCGCTGCACCCACCTTGGCTGCACACCTGACTGGAAGTCAGGAGAGAACAAGTTCAAGTGCCCGTGCCACGGCTCCGGATTTGACATGCAAGGGGTCAACTTTGAAGGACCAGCGCCGCAACCCTTGCTCCGGACGCAAGTTTCGCTGGATGCGCGCGGACAGGTCGTTGTTGACAAGGGCAAGCTCTTCCCGGTGGACGACTGGGACGACTCGGACGCCTTCTTGGTCGTCTAGCCAGCTAACTAGGACACAAGCGGTCGCTCTGGGCCGCGGACGGGAGATGGAGTTATGTCGGTAACCGAGGGCCCCACCAAGACCGGGGGTAAGGGCGAGAAGGGCCCCCCCGGCAGCCTCAAGGAGCTCGTCGAGAAGAGCCGTGAGGTTCCCGACCTCCTCAAAAAGCCCAAGGAGAAGCAGCTCTGGAAGTCGGTCTTTCGCCACAAGCTCGATGGCTCGCCGCGTAACCGCAGCCTCGCCGTCCTGACCAACGTCTTCCTGCACCTGCACCCGGCGCGCATCAACCGCGACGCTGTGAAGTACGCGTTCACCTGGGGCATGGGCGGCATCACGTTCTTACTGTTCGTGAACCTGACGCTGACGGGCATCTTCTTGATGTTCTACTACCACCCGTCAAAGGGTCAGGCGTTCATGGACATCCTGTACCTGACGCACGACGTTCCCTTTGGCAACCTGCTCAGGAACATGCACCGTTGGGCAGCCCACGCCATGGTGCTCACGGTCTGGCTGCACATGTTCCGCGTGTTCTTGACGGGGTCGTACAAGAAACCCCGCGAGTTCAATTGGGTCGTCGGCATCATCCTGCTCGTCCTGACGCTCTTGCTGTCGTTCACCGGCTATCTGCTGCCGGACGACCAGCTCGGGTTCTGGGCGGTGACGGTCGGCACCAACATGGCGCGCGCGACGCCACTGCTCGGGCACGAAGGCCCGTTCGGTGCCGAGCTCGGGTTCACCGCCTTCAACGACGTGCGCTTTGCATTGCTCGGCGGCTCGATCGTCGACGCGAATGCCCTACTCCGTGCTTACGTGTGGCACTGCATCGCCATCCCTGTGATCGCAACGGTGTTCATGATCGTCCATTTCTGGCGCATCCGTAAGGACGGAGGCATCTCCGGCCCGGCCGGGGTCGTGTTGCCACGCGAGGTCAAGGGGTGGTTGCCCAAGGACAAGCGATGATTCTGGCAGATCCCATGTTCGCAGACGGCGCACAGCTCTGGGAGATCGTCTCGCTCCCGGACAACATCCCGATCGTCATCCTGCTGGTGCTGGTGCCGTTTTACACGTGGTACGCGCTGCGCCAGGCGAAGCAGAACGACAAGCTCATCGACGAGTTGCAGGTGCTCGACGCGAAGGAAGCGAAGACCAAGCACCGCAAGGTCCAGTCGCACCAGAAGGGTTGGGACGAGCAGGTACACGTCTGGCCGTATCTGCTGCGCATCGAGTTCCTTGTCGCACTGATTGTCACCGTCATCCTGATCGTGTGGTCGATCGTGCTGGATGCGCCGCTCGAGGAGCCGGCCAACCCGAATCTCACGATGAACCCGTCGAAGGCGCCGTGGTACTTCCTCGGCCTGCAGGAGATGCTGGTCTACTTCGATCCGTGGATCGCGGGCGTCGTCATGCCGTCCTTGATCGTCTTCGGGTTGATCATCGTGCCCTACTGCGACGTGAACCCGCTCGGCAACGGCTACTACACCTGGAAGCAGCGCAAGTTCTCGATCGGGACCTTCTCCTTCGGCTTCCTGGGGCTCTGGTGCGTGATGATCATCATCGGCGTCTTCATCCGCGGACCGGGCTGGATGTGGTTCTGGCCCGGTGAGTTCTGGGACCACCACCGCATCGACAACGAGACGTTCCGGCACTTGCCCGAGCTGCTCGGCTTCACGCAGAAGGAATCACCGATCTCGACAGCCCTTGTCGGGCTCATTGTGCTCGGCGGCTTTGTCGCCGTGACCAGTGCACTCTTCCACCGCTTCTTCACGAAGGCCAAACCCGAGGCCTACGCGAAGATGAACATCATCCAGTACGCGACCGTGCAGTTCTTTGTGATCACGATGATCTCGCTGCCCGTGAAGATGGTTCTGTGGCACATGTTCAAGATCAAGTACGTGCTCCAGTTGCCCTGGTTCAACATCTAGCCCGGCTACGGATTGATGTCAGACACGAATATTCAGACCGAGTCGCGACCCGATCCGCTGCTGAAGTCGTCACTGGGCGGCCATCTGGCGTTCTGGTCTATCTTGTTCTTCTTGTCCACTGCCTGGGCGATGTGGGACGAGTTTGTCGGCAAGCGTGGCTATCTCGGCTACCAGGCCGCGTGGGCCCAGGCCTACGAGGACGTGATCTCCTCCGAGAAGGACAAGCAGGAGGCCCTCGAGGAAGACGTCAAGAAGGACCCGAGCTACGTGGCCTGGGGTAAGGAGATCGATGCGATCCAGAAGAAGGTCAAACAGCGTGTAGGCGAGATCAAGGAGCGCTCGATTCTGCTGCAGCGTCAGGTCGCCGCGATCAGCGCGGCGCGCAAACGGCCGGCGGGCCTGATCGGCATGGTGCACAACCGCGCCGAAAGCGCCGCGGGCCGCACGCGTGAGAAGAAGAAGCAACAATACGAGAAGCTGAAGAACAAGGATCCGCTTCCAGTCGAGTTGCCGCAGGCAGACGGGACCACCAAGACCGTCACGCACACGTTTGCCGAGTGGACCAAGATCCTGATCAACAAGAAGACCAGCAACGCCGAGACCGGTGAACCGGGCGTCGGCGCTCTGGCCCAGGAACGCGGCAGGCTCGGAGCTCCGATCCAGGTGCTGCGCAAGAAGCAGGCTGACTTCCTCGACCTCAACTTGAAGGGGCTCGAGCTGGCGCAACTGGCCTCGCTGCTGCGCTCGATCGACACCCTCGAGACCGGGATCAAGCAGGTGCACGTTGAAGACGTCGGCCTCGTTGACCGGTGTACGACTTGCCACCTCGGTGCGCTCGCACCGATCGACATCACGCGCAAGAAGCTCACCGACATCGCGGGGGTCAAGGACCCTGACCTCCAGGCCCTGTTCATGTCGCATCCCCGCCCGGATCCGCTGAGCGATGCTCCCGACTTGCTCGACTTGCATCCTCCGGCGCGCTTCGGCTGTAGCCCCTGCCATGGCGGCAACGGCACAGGCACGATCAGTACCCACCTCGCACACGGGCTTAACAAGCACTGGATGTGGAAGCTCTACGCGCGCGAGAACTTCGAGGCCGGCTGTCAGCAGTGCCACGACAGTTCGCTCGTGTTGCCGGGCGCACCGGTGCTGAACGCGGGGCGCGAGCTGTTCCGCCAGCGCGGCTGCTGGAGCTGCCACAAGCGCGAAGGGTTCAACATCGAGGTCGAGCAGCTGACCTTGGTGTCGACTGCGCTCAAGGCCAACTCTGCGATGACGCGCCAGCGCCTCAAGGAGCAGCGCGACGTCCAGGCCATTCTCGACGACGAGTCGGTCGAGGATGACGAGACCCTGCGGCGCGCCGGCAACCGCGTCGACAGCATCAGGATGCGGCTCTCCTCCCTGGAGACAGAGCGCGCCACGCTGAGCAAGCAGGTTCGCAACCTCAACCTGGAGCGGAAGCGTCAGGGCCCGAACCTCAAGGAGCTCCGCGCCAAGATCAAGCGCGATTGGATCCTGCCGTGGCTCGAAGACCCGCGCGGTTTCCGTCCGACGACGACGATGCCGCAGTTCCGCTTCGAGGGGAACCAGGCCAAGGCGATCGCGGCCTTTCTCTGGCAGAACGCAATTGATCCGGCCAAGTCCGGCAACCCGGTCGCCAAGCAGGCACCCGCCGATGCGACGAAGGGCCGCGAGCTCTTCGAGACGCGCGGCTGCATGGCCTGTCACACGACCGACGACCAGGAGCGCAAGGCCGGTGGCTTCGCGGCCGACCTGTCGCGCGTGGGCGAGAAGGTCAACTATGACTACCTGGCGCGCTGGATCTACGACCCGCGCCAACGGCTCGCGCCGTACAGCCCGGAGCTCAAGGCCAGGACCGTGATCGCGGACCCGGACGGGGTCGGTGACGGCGATGTCATGGCCGCCGACTACGCCCAGAAGAACCTCGCGCCGAAGTGGGACCGCGACAACACGGTGTGCCCGCAGACCGGTGGCGAGCTGGTCGTCGAGAACCAGACCGTGATGCCTACACTGCGGTTGACCTGGGACGAGGCGCGCCAGATCGCGAGCTACTTGGCCACCAAGCGGACCGATAAGGCCTACCCGCCGGCGACCTTCCTCAACGACACGTCGTTGTTCAAGGCCGGCAGAAAATGGGTCAAGCACTACGGCTGCGCCGGCTGCCACGAGATCAAGGGCTTCGAGGAAGAGGCCCCGGTCGGCACCGAGCTGACCAAGGAAGGCAGTAAGCCGATCGAGCGCTTGGACTTCGGGCTGTTGACCTTCGATTACAAGCGCACCAAGGACAAGAAGTCGGGGCGCAAGCGCTACAGCCACAAGCACTTCTTCATGGACAAGTTGAAGACGCCGGAGATCTTCGACAAGAACAAGGTCAAGCCGCCGGAAGAGAAGCTCAAGATGCCGAACTTCGGCTTCGCCGACGAGGAGCGCATCGCACTGACGACCTTCCTGCTCGGCTCGGTCGATTCGCAGTATCCCGACCGCTTCTACTACCGGCCACAGGGCGCGGAGAAGGACATCGAACGTGGTTGGTGGCTGGTCAAGAAGTACAACTGCGTCGGTTGCCACACGTTCCGGCCCGGCGACATTCCGGCCATTCAGCAGCTCGAGTGGTTCCGCGGTGAGACCAAGGAGAACATCGACAAGGCGGCGCCGCAGCTCGTTGGTCAGGGTTTCCGCACCAACCCGAAGTGGTTGACGAAGTTCCTGCAGAACCCAGCGCTCGTGCGCAAGGACAACCCGAAGTACCACGGCAACGGTGTGCGCCCGTATCTCAACGTGCGGATGCCCACGTTCAAGCTGACGAACAACGAAGTGCAGATCCTCGTACGCTTCTTTGCAGCACTGGCGAACCAGGCGCTACCGAAGGTCGATGCGCCGATCGATCCGCTGACGCTGGTCGAGACCGCTGCGGCCAAGGCGGCGTTTGCGGGCAAGGTCTGCCTCAAGTGCCACGTCACTGATCAGCCGCCGGGACCCCTCACCAACGCGCCGAGCTTTCTGCTCGCCGCGGAGCGCCTCAACCCGGATTGGATGCGGCGTTGGATGGTCGAGCCCAGCGCGCTCGATCCGACCACGAAGATGCCTGGCGGCATCTTCACGCGAGATCCGCGCGGACGTTGGGTGTTCGCGGGCAGGCCAGCCGACTGGCCGCCCGAGCTGCGGCGCTACGACGGCGACCACGCCAACCTGCTCGTGCGCTACATGCGGCAATACAACCTGATCAACCCGCCCAAGGGTGACTGATGAGGAAGCGATGAAAGCACGGAGTTTCGTGGCGGTGGCGATTCTGCTGCTGGCCAGCGGGGCGTTCGTGACATCGTGCGGTTCCGAAGACAAGCGGCAGGTCAGCGACTCTTCCGACAAGTCCGGTGAGGGTGGCGCGGAAGCTCAGGAAAAGAACAACTCGGGTGATAGCGGCGGCGGTGGCGTCTTTCCGGCTGCCAGAGCTACCGCGACCATCAAGGGCCATGTTGTGTATGACGGCAAGCTGCCGCGGCGGCTCAAGACGCCGATCTCGGGCGAAGCGTTCTGCGAGAAGTGCTACCCGGATGGTGCGCCGGTCTCCGCGAGGTACGAGATCGACCAAGCGACCAAGGGCGTGCGCTGGTGTTTCGTCGAGGTGCTCGGTGCCGACACCAAGTGGAAGTTCGAGCCGCCGAAGGACAAGCTCAAGCTCGACCAGGTCAACTGCCGTTACGCGCCGCACGCGCTCGGCATCATGACCGGGCAGACTCTGGTCATCACGTCGAGCGACCCGATCGATCACAATGTCCACTTCTTCGGCAAGAACAAGCCTGCGTGGACCAACAGGATCGTCCACAAGGGTCAGCTCCTCAAGGTCGTGTTCAAGCGACCTGCCAACGAGAAGTACAAGTGTGACATCCACGGTTGGATGAATGCCGCCGTCTACGTGCGCAGCCACACGCTGTATGCCGTCACCGACGCGAAGGGCGCCTTCACGCTGCCCAAGCTCCCGGCCGGTGCATACGAGATCAAAGTGGTCCACGAGAAGTGGAAGAAGGGCGAGACGCAGACGGTCACCATCGGCGATGGCGAGACCAAGGACATCACGCTCAAGATCAAGAAGTGAGAGGCGTTCGATGGCCCAGCAACGGCGCCTAACCCTGCAACAGGGGAGTGGGACCGGCCGGACAGGAGGCTGGAGTCACCCTCTTGCGTTCGGTAGCGCCCTGCTGATCTTCGTCATGATCGTCGCTGGCGCGACCGTCACGACGATCGGGGCCGGTGATTCGGATCCAGCATGGTCCTGGCGATTCTGGGAGTGGTTCCGCTCTGCCTCGGGCGGTCAGTTCTACGAGCTCTTGCACCGCCAGATCGGGACCGTCATTGGCTTTGTGGCGATTGGCATGGTGGTCAGCCTGTTCCGCAACGAGGAGCGCCGCTGGGTGCGTCGGCTCGGTGTGGTGGCGCTCTTGATGACCATCGTGCAGGGTTTGCTCGGTGGGCTGCGTGTTCAGGCCGTGTCGTCGCCGGCATGGCGTGACTTTCTCTGCAACCTGCTCGGCATCGGACACGAGGGTGTGCGCATGACGCTGGCGATGGTCCACGCGTTCAACGCCCAGCTCGTGTTCTGCACGCTGGTCGCCCTGGCCGTCGTGACTTCGCGTGGCTGGCGTGGAGGCGAGCAGCCGAGCGAGACGTCCGAGCACACGCGCAAGACGCGTCGGCTTGCGATGTGGGCGTGTGCGCTCATTTTCGTGCAACTCGTGCTCGGCGCCTACGTGCGACATGGTCGAGTGCTCTATCCGGGCGAGACGGCGCCGTACTACAACTTGGTGCTCCTGCTCCACGTGTGCATGGCGCTGGGCGTCGTCGGTCACATCTTCTTGGTCAACTCGCACACGCGGGCCAGCCATCCGAAGATCTTCCCAGTCTGGCACCTTGCCGGCCTTGCTCAGTTCCTGGGCATGTTCCAGCTCGCGCTCGGTGCTGGTGCCTGGGCAGTCACACAGAGCGGTGTGACGCCGGTGCCGTGGGATGTGGCGATGTTGGTCCGTGTGCTGCACGTCGGCAATGGCGCGGCGATCTTCGCGATCTTCGTGACCCTCGGGGCGCGGTCTTTCAAACTGCTGCGCTTGGGCGCACCCGAGCAAGCGGGTCTTCCGCAGGGGGGCAGGCGCACGCATGAAGTCGCTAGCAAGCACCGCAACCGGCCGTAGCAGGCTGGTGCAGCAACTGCTCGATTGGAGTGAGCTCTGCAAGCCGCGTCTCAGCGCGCTCGTGCTCGTGACGGTTGCCGCCGGCTACGCCCTGGCGACGGTGTCCGGCGTCGCCTTCATGCCGGACGCGATGGCCTTGATCGGCGCGCTGCTCGGTGTCAGCTTGACGGCGGCCGGTGGTGCGACCCTCAATCAGGTGCTCGAACGACACCTCGATGCGCGCATGGAGCGGACCAAGTTGCGACCGATCGCTGCGGGTCGCATCTCGCCATGGGCGGCCACCCTGTTCGGCATTGCTGCCGCCGTCGCCGGTTGGCTGGTGCTCGACGGCGTCGTGCACCGCTTGGCTGCTGTGCTGGCGCTGATTTCCGTCGTCAACTACGTCGTCATCTACACGCCGCTCAAGCGCGTGACGACGTTCAACACGTTGGTCGGCGCCATCACTGGCGCACTGCCACCGGTCATTGGCTGGACGGCGGCGACCGGCGCACTCGAGCCGCAAGCTTGGGCGCTGTTCGCGGTGTTGTTCGTGTGGCAGTTGCCGCACTTCCTCGCGGTCGCGTGGCTCTACCGCGACGACTACGCGAAGGGTGGCATGAAGATGCTCAGCGTTGCCGACCCGAATGGTCGCGTGACGATGCGGCAGATCCTGCTGTTCTCCCTGACCATGTTGCCCGCGAGCCTGCTGCCAGCCGTAGCTGGCCTTGCCGGGCTTCCCTATGCGGTGACCGCGCTCGTGCTTGGCGGCGCAATACTCGTGCTGGCCTTGCAACTCGTGAGGCTACGGACCCAGGATGCGGCGCGCCGCCTCTTCCTTGGTTCAGTCATTTACTTGCCGTTGCTTCTGATCGTCCTGATCGTGGACAGCGCGACTGGCGGCGGGCGTTGGGGGGCGGGATGAGCGGGAGCAAGGCGGAATGGGGCGGGCCACGGCCCGCGGACGAGCATCGCTACGCAAATGCATGACGCCGCCGTCGTTACCGAATCGCTGACTCGTTCGTTCGGTGACCGGCGAGCGCTCGATGGCGTGGATCTCGAGGTCCCCGGCGGTGTTCTGTTCGGGTTGCTCGGTCCCAATGGCGGTGGCAAGAGCACGCTGTTCCGCATCCTGTCGACTCTGTTGCCGCCAACGTCGGGCAGCGCCTCGGTGTTCGAACACGACGTCGAGCGCGACGCAGCGCGCGTGCGCGAGTCGATTGGCGTCGTGTTCCAAGCACCCAGCGTCGACAAGGAGCTGACGGTGCGCGAGAACCTGCTGCACCAGGGACACCTGTATGGCCTCGCGGGCGCCTCGGTGAAGACGCGCATCGACGACTTGCTGGTACGCTTTGGTCTGTCCGATCGCGCCAGTGACAAGGTCGGCGACCTGTCCGGCGGCCTGGCGCGTCGCGTCGAGGTCGCCAAGGGCATGATTCACAAGCCGCGCCTGCTGTTGCTGGACGAACCGAGCACCGGCCTCGACCCGGCTGCGCGGCGCGAACTCGCCGAGCAGCTTGCTGATGTGCGCGACAACGACGGCACGACGATCCTGCTGACCACGCACATCCTCGAGGAAGCGGACGAGTGCGATAGGCTCGCGATCCTCGATCAGGGCCACAAGGTGTGCGAAGGCTCTCCCGGAGAACTCAAGTCTGCGATTCCGGGCGACGTCGTCACTGTTGATGCACCGGAAACGAAACGGCTTGCCGTCGATATCGCTGCGGCGCTCGATGTCTCCGGCAAGACCATCGGCGCCGGGATTCGCTTCGAGGCCAGGGACGGCGACGGCCTCGCTGTTGCCATTCGCGACAAGTTCGCCGGGCGGATCACGTCGCTGACGATTGGCCGGCCGTCGCTCGAGGATGTGTTCCTTGCGCACACCGGGCACGCCTTCCGCATCGATACCGAGACGGGGGAAACGACGTGAGTGCGCTCGCTGCCAAGAGCCTCGCATCGCGCGAGCTCAAGTCGTTCTTCCGCCAGCGCTCGCGCGTGATGGCCGCGGTGCTGACGCCAGTGGTCCTGTGGCTGATGCTCGGATCAGGAATGGGCAGCTCGTTCCGGTCCGAGGTCTTTCGCGGCGACTTTCTCGAGTACTTCTTCCCCGGCATCGTCGTTTTCTCGGTCGTGTTCGCAGGCATGTATTCGACGATCTCGACGATCCAGGACCGACAGGCGGGCTTCCTGCAGTCCGTGCTCGTCGCGCCGATCCCGCGCGCTTCCCTCGTCCTCGGCAAGGTCGTCGGCGGTGCCACGATTGCCCTCATCCAAGGCGTCGTACTGCTCGTGCTGCTGCCGCTGGCCGGCGTCGAGCTGTCACCGGTCGGCCTCGTCCTCGCGATTGGCATCCTCGCCCTCATCTCGGTGGCGATGACCGGCATGGGCTTCGTGTTCGCTTGGCGCATCGACTCGGTGCAGGGCTACCACGCGATCATGAACCTGATCCTGATGCCCATGTGGATGCTGTCGGGTGCCTTCTTCCCGGCAGACGGCGCGTCTGCTTGGGTGCGCGGCGTTATGGCGGTCAATCCGCTCGCCTACGGGCTTGCGGCCTTGCGTCACGCACTCTACTGGGGCGATGAGACCTTGCGCGCAGGATTGCCTGCCATGTGGCTGTGTGTCGGCATCACCGCGTTGTGCGGGTTGCTCGCCGTTTGGGCGTCCGCCCGGGCGGTCGCCAAGAAGCCATTCTGATGACTCCCCTTCGCTGGGTCCGCAACCTGGTCGGCGTCGCGGCGATCACGCTCGCGGTCCTCTTCGCCCCACGGTGCAGCCATGACGAACCGCGACAGCTGACCGTCTACGGCGATGTCGGCACTTTTTCGTTCGAGAACCACGACGGCCGTAGCGTCGGGCCCGAGACGCTGCGCGGCGCGCCGTGGATTCTCGATTTCATCTTCACCAGCTGCACGGGGACGTGCTCGGTCATGTCGCAGCGCATGCAAGCGTTGCAGGGCGCGTTGGCCGACGTGCCGGATCTCAAGCTCGTGTCGATCACCTGTGATCCCGACCGCGACACGAAAGAACGACTCGCCCAGTACTCCAAAGGCTACAACGCCGACCCAGACCGTTGGTTCTTCGTGACCGGCGACAAGCAGAGCATTCAGTCGTTCTCGATTCAGACCCTCAAGCTCGGCATGCAGGAAGCGACCAGCGAGGAGCAAGCCAAGGGGATGGAGCGGATCATCCACTCGAGCCGGCTGGTGCTGATCGATGCCGAAGGTCGCATCCGTGCCTATCACAACGGCACCGAGGAGGGCGCCGCCAAGCGCGTCGCCGACGATGTGCGGGCGCTCCTCGCCGAGCGATGATAGGGCTCGGCCTCCAGGAGTTGCCGACGCTCAACGCCGCGCTCAACGCGGCCAGCGCCGCCTGTGTCGTCGCTGGCCTGATCGCGATCAAGCGCAAGCGGGAACGCCGACACAAGCGCTGGATGCTGACCGCCGTCGCCCTGTCGACGGCATTCCTGGTCTCCTACGTGATCTACCACACGACCGCGGAACCCAAGGCCAACTCCTTTGATGGGTGGGTGCGGACGGCTTATCTGGCGATGTTGTTCTCCCACGTTGTCCTGGCGGTGGTTGTGGTCCCGCTCGTCGTTGTGACTGTGGTGCTGGCGCTGCGTGACTCACGGGCGAAACACCGTCGGCTTGCCCGGTGGACGCTGCCAATATGGCTCTACGTTTCGGTGACCGGCGTCCTGGTCTACTTGTCCCTCTACGTCTTCCAGTAGTCCCGTCTTTGGCCTAACCTACTTCGCTCGCAGCACGATGTTGAAGAAGACCAGCCACCTGCTCCTGTGCGTCACCGCTGCATTGGCCGTCGGTGACTTCTTTGTTCCGATCCGCGTCGCCGGGCGTCCGTCGCCCGCGAACCAGGCCTGACCGTACGCTAGGTGCTGATGGGCGAGCCGACTAGCGAGCCAGTCAACGACGCCCCGGCGCCGCCGCGCAAGGGGCCACGCGTGATCATCCTGATCCCGCTGCTCGTCGCGTGCATCCTGTTGCCGTTCGTCTTCTGGAAGCAGACGTGGTTTGGCGAGGCGCTCGGTGCCGAGGACATCATCACGCGGATCGACGCGATCAGTGGGCCGAACACACAACAGCGGGACCTGCGACGCGCGCAGCACGCGATCGAGCAGATCTCGAAGCGGGTCGCCACGCACGCCAAGACCGGCAAGGGCGACCCCAAGCAGTTCTATGCGAAGGTCATTGCCTTGGCAGGTCACGAGGAGGCCGTCATCCGCGAGACGGTTGCCTGGCTCATGGGCGAGGACGCAAAGGAGCCGAGCTTCGCAAAGCCGCTACGCGCGCTCGTTGCCGACGACCAGCCGATCGTGCGGCGCAACGCGGCCTTGTCCCTCGGCAAGCGGCGCGACCTGGCCGCGCTGCCGGTGCTGCGTGCGATGTTGTTACCATTCCCGATCCAGGCCCCAGCCGCCGGCGAGATCGTCGGCATCGTGCCCAGCGTTTACGGCGTGTGCCGCGGCGTCGAGATCGCCCGCATTCGCACGGCCAGCGGCAGTGTCGAGACCGTGCGCACGCCCGTGCTTGGCGGCAAGACGGGCCGTGTCCTCGCGAGCAAGGGCGGCACCGTTGCAGCGGGTGCGATCATCTGCTCGGTCATGCCGAGCAGTCGCGAGGTGTTCTACGCGCTCATCTGCCTGCACGAGATTGGCACGGCGGCCGAGCTGCCCTTGCTCAAGCCCTACCTCGAGCCGAGTGCCGATTACGGACGCAAAGTGGCGGAGCAGGCCAAGAGGACGCGCGTCGCGATCGAGAAACGAACTGGTCAGTAGCGCTTCGAGCAAGCGGGCCCGGCGTCGGATAGCCGCCGGACGCGCGCGAAGATCTCAGTCGACCTCGCCGTACTCCGCTTCCCACTCGTCCGTCGCGACCATGTCGATGGCGTCCCACGGGCAGCCGTCCAGGAAGAGGCCGTCGGGTCCCTTGCTCGTGCACTTCTGGCAGCCGATGCAGGTATCGGGATCGACCCAGACGCGGCCGAACACGGTGTCCGGATCGTCGACGTAGACCATGCAGGCCGGGACAGGGCAGTAGCCGAGGCAGACGGGCGAGCCGGCGCACCCCGTGCACGAATCATTGATGAAAGCGACTTCCTTCGGCTTGCGTTTCCGCTTGCCGGCGGTGGTTGGCTTCTTCTTGACGGCTTCGGCCATGCGCGGAACCTAGGCTACCGTGCGTCCTGGGACAACTGTCGACGCCACATGCCGACCCAGAGGTCGCGCAGGGTTCCTTGGCGTCGGATCGCGATCGACTGGAACTCGTCCAGCCAGGCGGCGAGCGTGGCCGGTGAAATCGCCCACCGTGATGGAGTCTTCCCTTGCCAGCGGGACCTCAGGCGTCGTTGCCAACCGTGCAGCGAGAGCGGGTGGAAGGCAGATAGCACCAAGTTGGTGCGACAAACACGGGCGAGTTCGGCGACGACTTCCCGTTGCGCCTCCGGTGGCAAATGGTGCAGGAAGCGGAAGCAGACGACGCTGTCGAAGGCGCCGTCGTCGAAGGGCAACGACTGGATCCGTGCCTTGGCGACCCGTCCGGGTCCAGCCTCACCCAGCATCGCGCTCGAGGCGTCGACGCCGATCCACGTTGCACCGTTCTCTTCGAGCAGAGGGCGGAGCCGACCAGCTCCGCACGCGGCGTCCAGCGTGCAGCCGAGGTCGACGTCGGCGACCACAGCCGCGACGAGGTTCGCTTCGGCGTGGTTGCGATGGCCGCTGCGACCGACGAAGGCCGCCGCCTTGCCGGGCTCCTCGTAGCGCCAGGAGGTGTCGTGCGCGTGGCTCAGATCGCTAGCCTCCGCCGGCATAGGTCGAATACGCGTTGCTCCGCCTCGGGCCGGCCGGCCGCGCGCAGAAAGAGCCGCGCGAAACGCTCGACGAAGTCGCGCTGGCGTAGCCCGTCGGCGCCAGGCGAGCGGAAGAAGCGCACGATGGCGCGGCCGAGCTCGCGGGCGCTCGGCCGTGGTCCAAACCGCGCGTTGTGAAAGTCGAGCAGCTGATAACCGCCGGGTGAAGCGAAGACGTGGTCGAGGCCGAGATCCGGCAGGAACACGCCCTTCGAGGTCACCGACCCCAGGTGTTCGGCGACCTCGAGCACCGTCGTCTCGGGGAGGTCGTCCGTGTCGGCGAGTGCGTGCCCGTCGAGCGATGCTGTCAGCAGTAGCGAACGCCGCTCGTGTCCGAACGAGGTTTCATCGCCGGCCGCGAGCACCTCCGGCGGCCGAAACCCCTCCGCGTGCAGCTTGTCGATCACGAGCCGCTCGCGCATGGCCTGGCTCGTGCAGCGCGGCTGCTGCAAGAAGCGCAGCTTGAGCTCGTTCTTGGCCTGCACACCGAAGAAGCGCTTCAAGTACGCAACGCCTCCCGGTGTTGTGATGCGCTCGACGCGCCTCAAGCGGTTCCGGTCGACGACCTCGCCGTCGAGACCGTCCCATACCGAAGCGAAGCCACCCCGCGCGAGCGCGGTCAGCCAGGCATGCTCGGGTGCGGTCCAGATCCTGCTTCGCATTCCCGGACATGATGCCGAAGATGCACCGTTCATGCCGAGAAAGCCCCACATTACGCGTGAGCTGGTCGCCCGCTTGCCGAAGTCTGACTTGCACGTTCATCTCGATGGGAGCATGCGGCTTGGCACGCTGATCGAGCTCGCCAAGCGAAAGGGCGTCAAGCTGCCGTCGCAGAGCGAGGCGGGGCTCAAGGAGCTCGTGTTCAAGCGGGCCTACCGCAGTCTTCCGGAATACTTGAAGGGTTTCGAGTACACGGTCGCGTGTCTGTCGGACGCCGAGGCGCTCGAACGAGCCGCGCAGGAGTTGGCTGAGGATTGCCAGGCCGAAGGCGTTTGTTACCTTGAGGTCCGTTTCGCGCCGCAGCTGCACGTGCGGCGCGGCTTCGATCTGCGCGCTGTCATGCGCTCGGTGTGCAAGGGGCTGCGTGCGGCCGAGAAACGCTACAATCGACGCCGCGAAGTGCGCGACGGCAAGACCCCGGCGTTTCGCGCCGGCGTGATCGTCTGTGCGATGCGCTTCTTTAACGAGCACTTTTCGGAGCACTACCGCGCCTACTTCGAGGCGCTGCCGATGACGGCTCCGAACCGCATCTTCGCGCTGGCTTCACTCGAGCTCGCCAAGGCTGCGATCGCTGCGCGCGAGACCGACGGGCTGCCGATCGTCGGCTTCGACCTCGCCGGGCAAGAGCGCGGCTTTCCGGCCGCTGATCACCGCGAGGCCTACGCGCTCGTTCACCAGCACTTCCTTGGCAAGACGGTCCACGCCGGCGAGGACTACGGGCCCGAGTCGATCTTCCAGGCGATCACCGAGTGCCATGCCGATCGGATTGGCCACGGCACTTGGCTGTTCTCGACGCGCCGCATCCAGGATCCCTCGATCACGGACCGGCGTGCCTATGTCGACAACCTTATTCGCTACGTTGGCGAGCACCGCATCACGCTCGAGGTGTGTCTGACTTCGAATCAGCAGACCATCCCGGAGTTTCGCAAGGACCTGAGTAAGCATCCGTTCCGGCACATGCACAAGGCGCGGTTGTCGGTGACCTACTGCACCGACAACCGCCTCGTGTCCAATACGACCGTCACCGACGAAGTGATGCGGGCCGTCGAGGCGTTTCGGCTGCGGCCGAACGAGCTCAAGAACCAGCTGCTACATGGCTTCAAGCGCAGCTTCTTCCCCGGCGACTACCTCGAGAAGCGCCTCTACGTGCGCCAGGTCATCGACTGCATCGACGCGATCTACGGCGAGTTGAAGATCCCACTCACTTGACGCGTTCGACGAGGATCGCTTCGCGCAGTCGGCCGTGAGCTGGCGGCTGGTGTCGTTGGCATCAGGTATCAGATACCCGCCGCCAACGAGCGTTCGACGTAGCGGTCGGTCATACCAGCGATGTAGTCGCACACCGTTCGTTCGAGCCCCTCCCGGTAGATGCGCCGCTCGAACCGGTCCGGCATGGCTGTGGGGTTGGCCGTGAATCGATCGAACAGGGCGTCAATGCCCTCCGATGCCTGCTCCATCGTGCGCAGAACTTCCGGGTGCCGGTAGAGGTCCTGCCGTAGCGTCGCCAAGAGTTCCGAGATCTGGGTGCGGCGCAGCGTTGAATGAGTCGCGAGATAGCTCGGTGTCGCACTCACGTCGTTGGGTTCGCGCAGCTCGTGCGCGTTCTCGAGCACCGAGTCGGTCGCGACCACGAGATCTCGCACGAGCACGGTCACCATGGCGCCCACGGTTTCGCGGCGGATCGTGCGCGAGGTCGAGGGCGTCGTGTCGCTCGCTAGCGAGGGGCTCCGCTGGCGCACGCGCGCGAGCGCCTCCTTCGGCAACGCGAGCGCGGCGAACGCCTCCCAGTCGACGAGGCCCGAGCGCATCGCGTCGTCCATGTCGTGGCACAGGTAGGCGGCGCGGTCGCAGAGGTCGACGAGTTGTCCCTCGAGGTAGGGTGTCGTGCGCCGCGGCAGGTCGTCGGCGATTGGGAAGCCCTCGGGGATCCTGCTCTTGAGCAGGCACAGCCGCGTTTCGCGGCACAGGTTGAGGCCGTCGCGCCCGGCGTAGGTTTCCTCCAGGCTGTCGAGAACTCGGAGGCCCTGCGCATTGTGTTGGAATCCTCCGTGGTCCTGCATGCGCGCGTGCAGGGTTCGTTCGCCGGCGTGTCCCAAGGGTGGATGCCCGAGGTCGTGTGCCAGCGCCACCGCCTCGGCGATGTCACTGTTGAGCCCGAGCGATGTACACGCCGACCGAGCCATCTGAGCGACTTCGAGCGTATGCGTCAGGCGCGTCCGGAAGTGATCGCCTTCTGCCGCGTGGAAGACCTGGGTCTTTTGCTGCAGGCGCCGGAATGCGGCCGAGTGCAGGATCCGGTCGCGATCACGCTGAAAGCACGTGCGCAGTGCGTCGGGTTCCTCGGGCACGCGCCGTCCGCTGTTGTCGCGCGCCTTGAGCGCGAGCCGAGACAGTACGTGCACCTCCCGTTCTTCGATGTCCTCACGGTTGAGCATCGGCGACCCACTCGGCCCAGCCGTTCGGTGTCTCATGCAGCTTGAGCCGCGTCACCTGGATCCCCCGCGAACCGATCGCAGCGTCTGTGTCGATCGTGCGTTGCAGGACTCCCACGAGCCAGGTGGCGATGTTCTCGGCTGTCGTGTTGAAAGACACGACGTGGTGCCTGTTGTCCTCGGCGCGCAGGAAGGCGAGCAGAGACGGGTCCTTGTCGTAGACGAGGAATGCATGGTCGATGTTGTCGTCGATCCAGGTCTTGCAGAGCCGCTTGATGTCGCCGAAGTCGACCACCATGCCGTAGCGATCCAGATCGGGGGCGGTGAACGACACTTCGGCGACGTAGCGGTGGCCATGTGCGTGCCGGCACTTGGAGGGATAGCCGTCCCCGAGCCGGTGCCCCATGTCCCACTCTATGCGTTGTGTGATCGAGACGGTCATGCTTCCGACACCCAGGCCGCGCGACAACCGGGCTCCTCCTCGACCTCGACCCGGGTCAGCCTCGCGTGTGTCGGCATGCGGGCTTGGATCGTCTCGAAAACCGCCCGTGCCACCTGCTCGGCGCTCGGGCTGCTCTCGGGAGTTTCAAATGGGGGTTCCTCGTTCATGTGACGACCTCGCCAGCCTGCCACGGCCTCCTGAAAAGCCGCATCGAGGTCCAGGAAATCGACCAAGCACCCCGACGCATCCACTTCCTTGCCGCTTACCGTGACCCAGACCCTCCACTCGTGCTCGTGAGTTGGTTCCGTCGCGCCCTTGTAGTGGCGCAGCCCGTGGGATGCGGCGAAGCTCCGCTCAATCGTGACCTCGTACATATGGCGTGGTCATAATCCTAGGCCCCTCAAGGCCAGATAGACCAGTCGAGACACATGAGCGAGCCCCTCGCACTGACCGAGACGATCCGCGCCAGGACCTGCCTGCCGTCGTGCGCCTCGGCGCAGGAGCCCGCGCCGGCCTTGTCGAGACCAGGCCGAAGTGGGTCAACATCCGTGTGCGTGAACGCGCCGGGTGGGTAGAGAAGGATCAGGTCGGGCTGGATTGACGGCCCTCAAGGGCGGTAGGTCGGTTGCGATTTCGCGCATAGAATCGCAGCCTCGCGCGGCCCTCATCGCGTAACGTCATTGACGTGCCCTCTGTCTTCGCGCACATCGCCGAGCTCGTCACCGAGAAGCGCTCGCCACTCGTGCTCGGGCTCGACCCGCGGTCGGAGCGGATGCCGCACGGCTACGTTGGCAACGAAGGCGTGGTGCGCTTCCATTCGCGGTTGATCGAGCTGGTGGCCGACCACGTGGTCGCCGTGAAGCCGCAGATCGCTTTCTTCGAGCAGCTCGGTGAGGACGGGCTGTGGGTATACGCCGAGACTTGCCGCCTCGCCCGCCAGGCCGGGCTCGTTGTGATCGGTGACATCAAGCGCGGCGATATCGGATCGACCGCGGAAGCGTACGCGGAAGCGCACTTTCGCTGGGCCGACGTGGTTACCGTGAACCCCTACCTCGGCGACGATTCGCTTGAGCCGTTCTTCGCGCGTTGTCGTGACGACACCAAGGAGGGCGGCAAGGGCGTGTTCGTTCTGTGCGCGACGTCGAACCCGGGCTGGAGGCGGTTCCAGACAGTCGAGGACCGGGATGGGCGACCCCTCTATTTGAGCGTGGCGGCGGCGATCGCTGAGTGGAACGACGAGCTGCGTGGTGGCGACGTCTGGGGTCCGGTCGGGGCCGTCGTCGGTGCGACGCATCCGGAGGTGCTCGCCAGCGTGCGCCGCGCAACCCGGCACAGCTGGCTGCTGGTACCCGGCGTCGGGGCCCAGGGCGCGCGCATGCAGGATCTCAAACACGCCTTCGATGCCGACGGTCACGGTGCTCTCGTGCCGGTCAGTCGCGGACTCGCGAGCTGCTTCGAACCGAGCGACGTCGGCTGGGAGAAGCGAGTGCGTGACGCTGCCGAGATGCTCGTCGCTGAGGCACGCTCCGTGGTCCTCGACGGATGACGCTGCGCGTGCGGTGCTCGGTGCCGTTCCAACGCCTGAACATGCCGCCGATGCTGGCTGGCTTCGACGCGCACAATCCGAGCCTCGGTCGATTCCTTCCACGCCGACCGCGCGATGTAGGGGAGTTGCTCGAGAGCGCGCGGGCGCGCATCGACGGTGGGCCACACGACGCGGCGCGAGCGCAGATGGCGGAGTCTCTGCTGCGCTACGCCGCGACGGCTGGTGCCCCGGCCGCTGTCTTGGAGGCGGCGCAGGCGCTCGCCGAGCCCGGCACGATGGCAATCGTGACCGGGCAGCAGCCGGGGCTGTTCGGCGGTCCGCTCTATGTCTGGCACAAGGTTGCGACTGCGCTGCGTTTGGCGCGCGAGGTGCGGGCACATCCTGGCGCGCCGCGCGTCGTTGTCGTGTTCTGGAACCACACGGACGATCACGACTGGGGCGAGGCGAACCACACGTATCTCGTCAACGCGGCGCTCGACTTGCAGCGCATTCGTGTGCGCACCGGCACAACTGGTTGTGCCCTGTCGCGGATGCACGTCGGTGACGACGTCATGGGTGTCATCGAGGAAGCGCGCGATCTGTTGCCGGCGACGGCGGAAACGGAGCGCGAGCTGGACCGCCTGCGGCCGCGCTCCGGTGACGCGACGCTAGGCACCCTGCTGTCACGCCTCCTGTTCGACAGCTTCGGCGACGAGGGCTTACTCGTGCTCGATCCGGCAGCGCTGTCGAGCGAGCAGCGCGCCCCGCTGTTAGAGTGGCACACACGTGCTGCGGACCTCCGCGTTGCCATGAAGACCGCGGCTGCTGAGCTAGCGGCCCGCGGCTTCGACGTTGCGATCGATCCGGAAGGCGCCTTCATGTTCCGCATCGAGCCCGACGGCAAGCGTCGCGCGGCGCCCGACGGCGAGGTTTGCCCGTCCGGCGACACGCCGAGCCCGGGCGTCTTGCTGCGCAGCGTTTGGCAGGACGCGATCCTGCCGACACTCGCCTACGTGCCGGGCCCGGGCGAGGTCGCGTATCTCGCGCTGCTCGGCTCGTTCTACGAAATGCTTGGCGTGCCGCGGCCGCCGCTCGTGCCGCGAGCATCGATCACACACGTTGCACCACGGCTGTTCGAGCACCTTGAACGCTGGCAGCTGGCCCTACCGGACCTCGAGCCCGGGGCCAAGGCGGTCGAAGCGCGCATCGCCTTGCAGGAAGGCGTCGACGAGGCCGAGGCCGAGGCCGAAGGGCCGGAGCAACAACTCGTCGCGCTCGCAGAG
>NYZE01000020.1 GCA_002685965.1 Planctomycetota bacterium
CAACGGCGACCAGTGGCTCGCTTGCGCTACCGGCTGGCGCACGCATGGCGAGCCGTCCGCGTGTGGCGGACGAGGCCAAGCTCTCATATGCGCTCGGCGGGGGGTTCGTGCCCGGCGTATCGCGCAGCGCGTTGACTCGCTTCGCTCTTGCCACTCTCGACGAGAGTGGCAGGGAGCGTGCATGGACATCGAGCATCTGTTCGTTCGATGTGGTCGAACGCAGACCCCGACTCCGGGCCGGTCCGACGACCGATGCGCGTGTCATCGCCGCTGGGCGATGGGTCATCGATGGAGTCGATCGCGGCATGTTCGGTGGAGTCGAACTCGACGCTGTCATCGGTGCCGCGCTGCGCGCGAGGGGCGGATGCCGGATCGCGCTGGTCGAGCTACTGCGTGACCGCGAGGCGGTCGGTACGCGGCTGGCCAGGCTGTTGGCGTCGCGGTGGATGCTGCGTGGGAACCGAGAGCTCGCGATCGAGGTCGCCGAGCTCGCTGGCGCTCTCGGTCACCGAATTCGAGACCGCCGGCTCGTCGCGTTGCCGTGGGAAGCGCTGCGTCGTGGTGCCACCCAAGCGCGGCGCACGGGCGACGCGCGTTGCCTCGGGTGGCTGGTGGATGCTTCGCTTCTGGTGCGCCGTCGGTCACCGGAACTGTGGCCATACGCACGCCGATGGTTGACCAACCTGAATGACCAAGACGGTCAGCAACTCACGGCGCTCTTCGCCGATCGAATCGAGCTGACCTGCAGTCGCCCTGTGCGTGCGCGGCTGCGTGCGTTGCAGGCCGAGCTCGGCCTGGGCGTGCCCAGGACTCGCACGGATCCCTGAAGGACCGAAGAACGATGTATGCACTTCTAGCACTGATATTTCTACCGTTGCAGCTCAACGGAGCCCTCGGAGTCGTCAACGACCAGCCGCGCGTGCACAGCTTGCCAGCACCGCAGGGCAACGAGTTGCGCGCATTTCGTGTCCGCGACCTGGCGACCCCGCTGTCGGCTGTCCACCTACCCTCGCTCGGCCCATCGCTCGGCCCGTCGCTCGGTTGGAACGTCAGAGAGAACGAGCTTTGGGAGGACGGACACCCCAAGGCGACTTCGTTGCTCCCCGGCGGAGACAGCGCACCTATCGGCATGGACTTCTTGATGGAGCGGATCGGAGCCCTCTTCGCGTCGTTTCCGGAGGCCTTGAGTGGCCGCGAGGGTGTGAGCATGCAGTCGCAAGGCGGCGTGCTGTACGTAACGCACGCGAAAGAGGCGCTCGATCGGGTCCATGGCTTGGTGCAGCAACTGCGCCATGCGATCGCTCCCCGCATCGCCCTTCGCTACGTCTGTTTCACGTCGCCCAGCGGCGAGGGCTATCGCGTTCTCGACGGTGGTGAGGCGGCGCAACTCTACGAAGACGTTCTTGCCGGCAAGCGTGGCGACGTCTTGCACGCGGGGTCGGTGCAGTGCCGTCCAGGTGCGCGCGTGCACATGGGCGCCTGGCGACGCGTCGCACTGCAGGCCGACCTGGCCGTCGAGGTCGCGACCAAGTCCAAGATCGGTGATCCCAGCGTCGCGACGATCGAACTCGGCACTGGACTCGCCTGTCTGCCAGTGATCCGTCCGGACGGCCAGGGGTTGGCGCTGTTCGCCCTCTTCTCACGCCGGACCATGGACCCGCACGCGATCAAGACCCGCAACCTCGCGGCGTCCGAGTTGCACCACGTCGAGCTGACGTCGGTGCGCCAGTCACAGCTCTTGTTCAGCGCGGCGCTCGGCGCCAGTGGCGGTGTGGTGATGGCGCCTGGCGGCAAGGGCCACCGCAACCTGCGGCTGCTGGTCGTGGCGCGTCGGCTCGACGCCGCTCCGCAGACTGATGGCATCGTCGCGACCGGTCTCGCCAGCTGTGGCGCGTGTGCTGGTTACCAGCTCTCTGTTGGCAAGAAGCGACACGGCATCAAGCCGGAGAGCCCGATGGATCCCGACTTCCTCCAACACATGATGCAGGAGATGTCGGCGGGTGAAGCGAACGTGATCAGCAACCGGTGGTACGCCAGGGTCGAGGGTGGAGATGTCGACAACAGAAAGGCGGCAGTTCGTGCGGCGAGGTTCTTGATGCGGGATCTCGACCGTAGCTTCGTCGTCGAGTTCGAGCGCCAGGTTCGACCTGCTGACGGAACCGGAGAGTGGCGTGCGTTTGGTGCACCGATTCGCGTTCCTTGCCTCGGTCGGCGTACCGGTTACGCGCTCAGCGGAAGCGAGCAGAGCTACGTCGCTGACTACAACGTCGAAATTGCCCAGAGTTCTTCAGTCGCCGATCCGGTCGTGCAGTCAGTCTTCGACGGCACGCAGGTCATTGCATCGGTCCATCCGACGGACGAGAGCTGCCGGGTACGATTCGCCCTGGTCGACAGCGCGCTCAATCACTTCCGTCAGGTGGCAGCCGCTGCCGAGGGCGTCGGATCCATCGAATGTGCCGATGTTGTCGGCACCGAGTTCGACCGAGTCGTCATGATCAAGCCGGGCGAAACGATGGAGCTCGGCGAGGGGCCGATCCGCTTTCTCGAGGGCGGCCAGTTCCGTAGCCGTCTCCGCCTCAAGCTCACCGAGATCAAGTAGTCACACGACGTCCGCCAAACCCCACGAGGGTGGGTTACCCACGGGCCGGGCTCAGGTCTCGAAGCCGAGGCCCTTGGCGCGCTGCTCTCGTTGGGCGCGGCGTGCGTCGCTGGCCAGCTCGGTAGATACGCGGCCGAGGAAGACCTCGTCTTCGCAGACGCGGACCCATTCGGCGAAGAGCGGGGCAACGTCTCGGAGCGCATGTCCCATTCGGATCGCGATGTCGCGGTAGCTGAAGTGGCCGTCCGGCTGCGAGCGTAGCTCACAGAAGTAGGCCATCTGTCGTGGGTCGAACGACACGCGCACGCGTTGCAAGTAGCCAAACGGGATCAGATACTGCGACTGCAGCGGGAAGTTGTTCGCGACGCGGGCGGCGTGCTCGGCTGCCGAGGACATGACCGCGCGGTAGCGATCGCCGAGGCCGCAGGCGTCGAAGAGCGGTGGCACGACGAAGCCGTGTGCGGTGGTCAGCCGCTGCTGCTGCTGGAAGCCCTTGCGATGCCTGGCGACGTCGCGGTAGGCGCCGAAGTCCATCAGGATCTCGAAGTCGAGCATGCCGCCGCCTTCGAAGCCCTCCGGCATGGCGTCGCGCGGCCCGCGCGAGTCCAGGCACTGCGCCAAGAGTGCTTGGCGCTCCGCCCCATCTAATGCGCGCACGCGGGCTAGCAGTTCGGCCATCGAGACATCCGAGTGTTCGAACAACGCTGAGGCGAGCAGCGCCTCGTCGAGGCCGGGCGGCGCCGAAAGCAGGCGAACGTGCTGTTCCGCTTCCCGCGGCTGGTGATCGATCTCGCTGCTGACGCCGAGTTCGTCGCACAGCTGGGACAACGTTGGCTCGGTCGTCTCGAGGTAGGTGTTGCGCTTTGCGTGCGTCAGGAGCGTTGGCACGTCACGCTCGCCCTCCTCGCGCAGGCGTGCGCCGACGATGCGGAACTCTTCAAGCGGGTGTGAGACGAGCTGTGTGATCAGGTCGGCGAGCGTCCGCGCGTCGCAGACGAGTCCGAACTTGGTGTAGAGCGCCGGGGTCAGCAAGTAGCGCGCCGAATCAAAGGCTTCAGCTCGCACCGAGCGCTCGTATGCCTTCTCGTCCTCGCTGGCCTTGCGTGGGCGCTTCTTGCGGATACCGTCGCGCAGCAAGTCGATCGACTCCTGGTAGAACGCGAAGCTCTCGGCCAGCGCCGTTCGATATGCGGTCTCGACGGCGCCGCCAGCGCGCACGATTTCCGGGTCGATCCAGTGTCCTTCCTTCGAGAACGAGATGTAGCGCGTGCTGCTCTCCTCGAAGCTGGCGCGCCGTTCGCGTTGCAGGAAGCGCGTCACCAGTTGCGATACGTTCTCGATCGCGAGATGACAGACGGCGCCTTCGCGCAACGAGTTGTGGCCGTGGTCGATGGCATATGTCCGTAGGAACTTCCCCGACCGATCCACGAGCAGGTCACCGAGAACATCCTCGGAAGCGTCCGGCAGCGAGAAGTCCTTGAGTTGCTTGCCCGCCTCCGTCAGCCCCTGGACAAGCCGCTTGAGAAAGGTCCCGCGCATCGACAGGTGGCTGCGCGAGTAGAGCCCGTTCAGGGTCGCGCGGATCTCCTGCGGTAGCTTGCGCACGAGGTAGACATCCGCGTGGTCGCGCGGCTCGGTGCGCGAAAAGAAGCGCCCGAGGACGGCCTTCTCCAGTGCGCTCAGCTCGGCCTCTGCCATGGACGGAGCCTACCCGGCGAAGCGACGCGATCCTATCCGCCCCTACCGCCTCTCGGCAGATGGCCGGCGCAACCACAGCGCGGCCGGAATCAGGCAGATGGACGCGGCGACTACGATCGTCGTGCGCAGCTCGAGCAGTTGAGCGTCGATCAAGAACGCATAGACCAGTTGCGTCGCGGAGGCCGTGAGCATGAACAACGCGACGTCGACGGCGAACGTCCGACCACGGAACTCGTCGGGCACCAGTCGCTGCAGCAACACCGTAGAGATGACCCAGAGCGTGGCACCGCCGAGATGTGCGGTCAGCACGAACGCGCCGCCGAGCCAGGGATTGGTGCACATGGCCGCGAGGACATAGAAGGTTGGTGCCACGAAGAATGCGACCGTGAGCGTCCGTTCCAGCCGGCGCGGATCACCGCGTGCCCAACGGTGCGCGAGCAGTGGCCCGAACAACGTGCCCAGGGCGCGACTGACCCAGAGGAAGGCGACACCTGACTCGGGCGACGTGCCGATGCGGTAGTCCTCGGTGCGACCGAGAAGGGTCAGGAACAACGTGATCGCCCCCATCGTTCCCCAACCGAGCTTGACCAGGATCAGGCGTGCGACTTCGGCATGACCGCGGATGTAGCGGATGCCGTCACGCAGGTCGGCGATACCGAGCGCGCGGGCGATTCCTCTTGCCGTGCTCGGCGCACGCACCGGGCTCTCGTACTTGATCGCGAGCACGAGCAACACCGACACGAGGTAGCTCACGGCGTCGAGCACGATCGCGGCCCGCCAACCGAACAACTCGAGCATGATGCCGCCGATTGCCGATCCAGTCGCGAACACGATGGACCACGTCGCGGCGAACGCGACGTTGGCGCTCGCGAGGTCCTTCGGCTGCACGAGGGCCGGCACCAGCGCCTGGAACGCGGGCAAGAAGAACGCTGTGATCGCCATCTGCGTGCCCGCGAGCAGGTAGACCCAGATCGCGGGGCCGCCCGGTTCGAGGAAGAGGAATGACAGCGCGACCGCGACCGACAACAGCTCCGTGACAATCAGGATGCGGCGCCGGTCGAAGCGGTCGGCGAGCACACCTGCGGCCGGTCCGAGGAAGCTCAGCGGCAACTGCTTGAGCACGAACACGATCGCGAGGGCCAACGCCGCACCGCTCGCCTCCGCCTGGCCGTGCGTCAGCAGATGCACGAGGGCGAGCGCGTTCAGCCAACTGCCGAGCAGACTCGTCGCGCGCGCAACATAGAGCTTGCGCCACTGAGGGTTGTCGCGCCACGCCGTGCGTATGGTGCTCGCTTCCGCTCGGGTCACCGCCCGGCGACCTCGTCCTCGAGCGCGTCATGCTTGCGCTCCAGTCGCTCGACCCGGTCGCGTAGGACCTTCAGTTCGTCGACCATCGCGCTACCGCGCTTCATGAAGAAGACGACGACCCAGAGCAGGGCCACCACGAGCGACAGCAGGCCGATTTCGGGGTCTCGCCACGCGGGCATCGCCTTCAAGAGCTGCTCTCTCAGGAAGACGCTGGCCAGGAAGAGCAGGCCGAATACGGTGTGCAATCGGGTCTCGGACATCGCTCGGCGAACTTAGCACCATGAGCTTGCCCCCGAACCGCGTATCCGTGCCTCTCTTCCCCTTCCCGTCCACTTATTGGAGACCGGCCACTGGAAAGGCAGGGGCACGGTCGTGAGCGGGTCGTCCTTCGTTGGTCAACGGCGTCCGGCCGGTCACTCGGACTCTCTCTCAGACCCGTTGACCAACGGAGTGAGGACCGCTGCGCCGCCACCGTCGCGCTGGTCGATGCACGGCAACGTGCGGCCGGCCCAAACGACCCTGAGGCCGAGCTCGGGCGCCAGGCGAGCGATCAGGTCTTCGTTCTCTTCGGGCTCGATGCTGCAAGTCGAGTAGACCAGCCGGCCACCTGGAGCCAGGTGCGTCGCTGCCTTGCGCAGGATCGACTCCTGGGTGACCACCTGGCGCGCGAGCTGTTCCGTCGAAAACCGCCAGCGCGCTTCCGGCCGACGGTGCAGCACGCCGGTGTTGGAGCACGGCACGTCGACGAGGATGCGGTCGAATGCGGCGCCGAGGTCGTCGGCGCCGGCGACGCGGATGCAGCCGAGGCCGAGGCGGGCAGCCTCCGCCGGCAGCCGCGTGAGCCGCTCCGGATCCACGTCGAAAGCGACCACCTCGCCGTCGTCACGGATGGCCTCGGCGATCGCGGTGGACTTGCCGCCCGGGGCGGCGCAGTAGTCGAGCACACGCTGGCCGGGCGAGAGATCGAGCAAGTCGACCACCTCGGCCTGTGTCGGGTCCTGCACGGAGAACAGGCCACCCTCGAAGCACTTCGTCTCTAGCACGTCGCTGCGCCCGGTCCGTTCGAGACGTAGCACGATCGGGTGCTCGGTCGGCTTGGTCGCCACGTCTTCCTTCGCGAGGTGTTCAGCGAGTTCGTGGGGCTCGGTGCGTGTGGTGTTGGCGCGCAGCGACAACGACGGCTCGGCGTTGCCGGCTTCGAACAGCTCTGCCGCCGCATCGGCGCCGTGCGCCGCGATCCAGCGCTCGATCAGCTCCGGCGGGTACGACCACCACACCGACCAATCCCCCGTCTCCGTTCCAGGTGACAGCCAGGCTTCCACCGATGGTGCACTGGCGAGGCGACGGAGCAGCGCATTCGCAAAACGTGCGCCGCCTTCACCTGCCGCATTCCGTGCCAGGTCAACGGCGTCGCGGACGGTAGCCCGGGCTGTTGCGGTTGGATCGAAGAGGAGTTCCCAAGCACCGAGCAGCAGGGCAGCTCGCAGGCCGGCCGGTCGTGGCCGGCGGCCCTTGGCAAGCTGCGCGACGATCGTGTCCAGGGTGAGTCGCCGGCGAACGACAGCCCCGGCCAGGCGGCGGGCCGACGCGCGGTCGCGGCCGTCGAGCGACGCCGGCGGAAAGGGTCGCTTCTTGCTGCCCAGTCGCGCCGTCTTCGGATCGGCGACGAGGTAGGCACAAAGCACATCCCAGGCCGCCCGACGCGCTGGCGCGACCGCCATCCGAGTCCCCTAGCCGAACCGCGCGTCCGGCGGGAACTGATGCCCCCGCACGAACTCGCCAGCGGTCATGTTGCGACCGTTCTCGGGCTTGAGGCGTAGCACGCGGAAGATGCCACGACCGGTGCACACGCGGATCCCCTCTTCGCCTGCCGTCATGACGCCGCCGGGCATGCCGAGCCCGAAGTTGTCGTCCTCGACGCGGCCTTCCATCACGATCAGCTTGCGCGGGCCGAACCGGGTGCGCGATCCCGGCTTGGGCGTGTAGCCGCGAACGAGGCGGTCGATCTCCTCGGCGGCGTTCTCCCAGTCGATGAAGCCGTTCTCCTTGACCAACTTGGGGGCCAGCGTTGCCTTCGCCTCGTCCTGTGGCCTCAGCTCGCCCTTACCGCTCGCGATCAAGTCGAGCCCCTGCACGAGGGCTTTGCCCGAGAGTACGGCCAAGCGGTTGAACAGCGCACCGGTGTTCTCGTGCTTCTCGATCTCGGTCTCGACCGTGGTCAGGATCGGGCCGGTGTCCAGGGCGACTTCGATCTTCTGGATCGTGATGCCCGTAACCCTGTCGCCAGCAAGGATCGCGTGCGGCACCGGCGATGCCCCACGAAAGCTCGGCAGAAGCGACGCGTGTGCGTTGATGCAGTACTTCGCCGGGATTGCCAGGAACTCCTCGGTGAGGATGCGGCCGAAGCTGACCACGATGATCACATCTGGGGCCAGCTTGCGCAGGCGGTCCATGAACTCCGGCGCCAGCACGTCCGCCGGCTGCTCACAGGGGAACCCGAGCTCCTCGGCCACCAGGCGGACCTTCTGCGGGTAGATCTTCCTCCCGCGACCACGCGGGCCGTCCGGTTTGGTGGCGACGAGGGCTGGCCGGTGGTCGCTTTCGGCAAGGGCGTGCAGCGACGGCACCGGGAAATCGTCAGTGCCGAGGAATACGGTCTTCAAGGATCTCGTTGGGCAGGGGGTTCGGGAGCCAACGCGAGCATAGCGAGGGCAGCCCTCTCGGAGAACGGTTCGTGCGTGCCGCGAGGCCGCCGACTACACTGCCGACGAAGGAGGGAGGAGCCATGAGAAGTACCGATAGGATCGGTGGTTTTCTCGCGGTGAGCCTGCTCGTGAGCCTGCTGACAGGCCACACGGCGGCGCAAACCAGCGACGAGGCGGGCCAAGGCTCGCGGGTGCAGCAACTCGAGCGCAAGGTCGACGCGCTGGAGCAACAGGTGCGGGCGCTGGGGGGGGCGCGATCTCGCAGCAACGTTGTTGACGCGAACTCTCGGCTGGGCCAGGAGCCGGCCCGCAAGAGCGAACCGTCCGTCCGCATTGGCGGGCGCCTCGACTTCGAGTTCTATGACACCAACGCGCAGCGCAGCAGCTTCGGGGTCTACGGCGGCAACGCGTTCGGCGCCAACGGGGGGGCGACGCAGTACCGCGTACGGCGCATGCAGCTGTCGCTCGGCATGGACCTGATCGAGGACTTGGTCTTCCACTCACTGCTCACGCTCGACCCTGTCGTGCGCGATGAGGACGAAGGCGCGGTCGACATCGACGAGGCCTACATCCGGTTCGGCCACGTCGGTCGCAACCTGTTCGGCTTCGAGGACCCGACCAACACCTTCATTCAGGCAGGCAACTACTTCCGCTGGGAACGCGATTTCTTGCCGCGCCACAGCGAGTCGTTCTCGCTGGCGGGAACGGCCTTCTATCGCGATGAAGTGACCGGCATCCAGATCGGCGGCGACACGGAAGAGGGTCTCTTCTACCGATTGAGCATGGACAACGGCAGTGTCCTGGGAGCCCGCGATGCCGGCGTCGGCCAGCGCGCTGGCGCCGGCGGCATCGCCGTAGGCAACTCGCCGATGATCCACGACAATGAGCAGCGAGGTGACCTCAACGACAACAAGGACTTTGCTCTGGGCCTGGGCTACCAAACCATGCTCGAGGGGCCGGAACTCCAGTTCGCGGTTGCGTTCTCGGCTCGTGCTGGCCGGTCGTCGCGCGCTGACCGCGCCTTCCTGGCCACGGTCAGTCCCGGGCGCTTCGACGGCTCGCGGAACAAGACCCGGTTTGGCGTCCTCGGAATGGTCGAATGGGACCTTGAGCAGGTCATCCTGGGACTGTCGGGCGAAGGGTGGGTAGGTAAGGACGGCAACGCGTCGCGCGATTCGTTCAGCCTGTCTCCCTACGTGAGGCTGCCGCTCGACGGCGTCTACTACGAGGAGCGCCGCTTCTTCACGCACGTTGGCGCGGCCTACCGGTTCTCTTACCTGCACCAGAGCAAGGGCCTGGCGAACTCTTCCAGTCTGGCGACGATGATCCTCGCCGATCGACATGGACACACGCTGTCGGTGTGGCTTGAGGTCACGAACAACGTCAACTTGCGCCTCGAAATGAACAACAACGACTCCCGCGCCACCGGCGTCGGTACAGAGACCGAGTGGCTGCTGCAGTGGGGAGTTCGCTTCTAGGTCGGCGCCGACCCCGTGGATGGAGCCTCTCCCGTTGCGCCGTCGGAGGCGTTGTGGGAGCTGCTCGACCGCGAAACGGATGGCCTGACTGACGAGGGGTTGGTCCACGAGCGGCACGCCGTGGCGGCCTTCGGACTGCCCTTCGAGTGCGTCCTGATCCCGTCACGTGCTGACCGTGCAGGGACGCCTTCGGCCGAGCGGCCTGCATTCGGGGTGCACTCGGCCGATCGCATTCGCCGCAAGGAGGCCTTCTGGCGGTCGGAAACCCTGATTGCGACGCCCAACCGCTTCCCCTTCTTTGCGCCGCAGGCCCTGCTGTGGCCGGCCCACGAGTCGCCGCGCGAGCCCAGCACCGGCTTTCTCGCCGCCTGCTTTGACGTCGCCGAGGGCACTGGTGCCTCGGTGTTGTTCAACAGCATCGGCGCCTCGGCCTCGATTCCGGTCGCGCACGGGCATCTGATGCGGCGTGAAAGCCCGGTGCTGGGCAGGGTCGAACTCGAGCTCGTCGAGCGCGTCGCGGGCGCTGAGGTGCTCACTCCGACCGGGAACTTTCCGCTGTTCGCTGCCGTGGTGCATGCCGCCAACGCGCAGCGACGTGCCGACCTGGTGATCGGCCTGCTCGCCGCTCGCCGTCACGCGGCGTTCAACGTCCTGGCGGAGCGCGACTTGGCTTGGGTGTTCCCACGCACCCTGGAGGTGGCGGCCGCTCACTTCCCATTCGCCATCGGAGCCGGCGAACTCTGGGGCCGCTTCGTCTACCCAGACCGCGACAGCTTCGCTGAAGCGACTTCGACCCGCCTTGAAAGCGCGCTCAAGAGCGCAGTGCCCGTCGCCCGCTCAGCACAGAGGGAAGGCCTTTGCCGACTTCTCTCGAAGGACGACCAGAGCTAAACCGCAGTTGAAGCTCGACAGTGCGGGCGTTCATTAGGAAGTTGCACAGCGTTGTGGTCGACCATGCTGGGTAGCCCTGCATATTGTTGATTTTCCCGTTGTGTCAAAAGGCGACCACAATATCTTGTTGCGCCGTTGGGCGGAGATCCCAATGGGTGGGACCATCGGGTTGGTTCCCCGAGTGTGTCTCGCGGTTCGACTTCGGTCGGACCAACCTATTGGAATCCGGGCGGCTTTCCGGGATCACTTACTTCAGACTTACAAGTAAGTACCTTTCCTCATTCCACCTTTCCCCCCGGTCGGCCGTTCGAAAAAACTTAACAAGGCCGCGGTCGATAGACCGTGGCCTTGTTTTTCCTAAGCCGGATGTTGGTTGGCGGCGTGCGCCCCTGCGGCGGCGCTTACGGGGAGGACCCGGGTCGGGCCGCTAGAACTTGACGTCCTGAACTTGGTCTGCCCGGAAGTCGACGCTGATCTCCTTGTCGATGTTGATCAGTCGACCAGTGCCCTTGAACTCGTTGAAGATGATGGCACCTTCGAGTTTCTGGCCGTCGGCCAGGGCCAACTGCACCCAGTCCGACTTGCGTGCATTCATCAGGAGGTCGAAGACCTCCTCGTGGTCCATATCCGCCGGACCGTGGTTCTTTGAAAGGACGACTCTGGCCATACTTCCTCCTCTGCCTACCTGACGCACGCTGCCTGACAGCACGGCGAGCGGCCGGCGCAGGTCCTTCAGGTCTGGAGCTGCGCCGTGGGCCAAGACAGTGGGGCGGGGCCGTGCTTCGTCCAGTGCTCCCCTCGCCATGGGCATGGCACCGAAGCATCCCCTCCCTGAACGCGGTCCTGCCACGACTACTCGGGTGCTAAAAACCGTTCTCCCACCCTGAAACCGCCAAAATCTCGCGACTCCAGGACTCGATCGAGGAGGGATTCTCGCATAAGGCGGCGAGGTCGGCAAGGGATGTCGGAATGGCCGTCATCTTGTCCCTTTCGCGCACTTCTGGCGCGCGGTCCATCCGGAGTCCGAAGACCACCCCGACATGAACGGCGCCGACCTCGCTGCCGTCATCGTTGAGGATTCCGATCGGCTTCATACGGAAAGGCGGATCGACCTTCAGCTCTTCGCTGACCTCCCGCTCCGCCGCCCTAGCGATGAGGTCGCCCGCCTCCGCGTCCTGTGGGTTGATGTGACCGCCCACGCCGATGCTGAGCAGGCCGTGCAAGCGGGCCTCGGACTGAGCTCGCAACCGCTTCAGGACCAGGACCTGGTCCTCCCAGCGGACCGTGCAGTAGGGGATCACCTGCTTCCACGCGGGCGTCACCTCCGCCTCGCGCCTTTCCACGAAGAAGCCCCGCTCTCGCACCACCGACAGATACCGGTCCTCGAGTTCCTCCACCCCCAGCGGCACGAACCCATGCGGTGTGAAACTGGGAAAGAGATCCCGGCGGCGGACGACCCAGACAAACTCCATGGGAGATACGGTACCGGCCGATGGGGTCAAGGCAGAGCAAAGCTCGTGCCCTGCGGGCACTCGGCCTGCCACGAGCATGGATGCAGGTGGGCGAGAACTCCCGTAGCGTCTCCTGGTCGCCGGCCGCTCGAGGTCATCCGTGCTCGCGCTCGTCCTCGAGCGTTGCTCTGCCCATCGTCCACCGGCGTCCAACGTAAGAGTGGAAGGGGGCCGTAAGCCGGGTTCTGGTCCCGCGGCGAACCGCGGTGACGACCATTTCTCTGGGACCGACGTTGCCGTCGGCCTCGAACGGCCTACCCGAGGACCATGCACGGGCCGCGCCCGATCCTCCTATGCGGCCTTTCTCCAGGTGGGGTTTGCCCTGCCGGGATCGTCCCCGATCCCGCGGTGAGCTCTTACCTCGCCGTTTCACCCTTGCCGAGGACCGTGAGGGCCGCCGGCGGTCTCTTCTCTGTGGCACTTTCCCTATTCTCACGAACGGTGGGAGTTACCCACCACCTTGCCCTGTGGAGCCCGGACTTTCCTCCCGCCGATGGCGAGCGGTCGCCCAGCCCCCTTCCGTAGGGCGTTGTAAGGCAAGGGCGCGGCGGCGGTAACGAGTTTCTTCCCAAGTGCTCAACTTGACAGTCCCGCCTCCCGGCCTAAAGTCGGGTTCTTCCGTTTTGCGTCGGTCTCCTCCTGCCTGAGAGCTGCCCGAAGCTCCGCCCCGCGGTAACCGTCTCTTGCCAACTTTCGGTTTCCCGGGTGGTATCGTTCTCGTTCTAGCCCCGAACGATCCAAAGCGATCGCGAGGGAGTCTCCCCCCGCCGATCGACATCACTGGAAGCTGACATCACGAGGTTCCGCATGCTCGCCCATGTGGTCTTGGGGATCGGCGTCTGGCTCTTGGCCAGCATCCCGATCTCCACCGCTCAAGACGATAGATCGACGATACCTGTTGGGCAGGCTCGTCCCGTTTCGCAAGTCCCCGAGATCCGTCCGGACCCGGAAGGCACGCAAGCTGCCAACGCTCGGGATCAGGAGGAGGATCCCGGTCCTGCGTCGCCGGTGCCCGAGCCCGCGACGCTTGCCATCGTCGGTGCCGGGCTCTTGTTCGTGGCGTTGCTGCTCCGACGCCGCAGCCGCGAACTAGGCGTGGAGTCGAACGCCTAGCCGGGTCTCCCAACCTCGGTGCTAGCAGGGCGGCGCTAGTAGGACCAGGTCAGGACCGGTGTGATCCAGAGATGGTTCGCCGTTGGCGGGAAGCTCGCGAAGAACGTGTCGAATGGGGTCGGCGGCTTGGTGTGGCCCCCATAGAACGGGATCGGAATCTCGCAGGGGCACCCATGGATCGTTGGGTGCGGTCCTAGCCGGTAGGGCCCGAACAGGATCAGCGGACCGCGAGGCTTCAGGGCGATGACCGGCAGGACCCAACCACCGCAGATACCGCCAACAGCCTGCAGGCGGTAGATGTGCTGCTGCGGCTGTTTGGGATTGCCGAGGTCGCGGTGAGTCTGGGCCCAGAACTGGGCGGCCGGGAAGTTGCCCTGCTGGGGCTGGCCGAGAGTCAACTGCAGGGCCTGGGAGGCGGTCGGGTCCAGAGCGCAGATTCCATCGACGTTGCCGATCTCGAACAAGCCGACGCCGCTCAGGTCACTGATCGGCTTGTCGCCGGCGTAGACCGGCTCCGCGACCGCCAGGTCCTGGTTGAGATCGACGAACAGGATCGGGTCGTAGGCCTTCCCGGCCGTTGACAGCAGCACGAGACTCTGCAGTTCGTCGTAGGCGAAGGCGTCGAGGTCGTCGTGAGGGAGCAGTCCCAGGTCGCCCGGCGAGAAGAACTCCTTCGGGCAAGACCAGGTGCCTGTTAGTTCGTCGAACGTGCAGCGAAAGACCGAGGCCCCGGAGGTCTTCGAAGCGTCGCTCCACCAACTGCTGGGCACCAGCGCCAGGGTTGCCTTGGTGACCGAGAAGTAGAAGTGCAGCTTCTTGATGGACAGCCCGAGGCGAGGGTCGATGCCGAAGCGGAATAGGCTCGCAAACACGTCCACCGCGTCGATCTCGCCATCCGAAGGCAAGCGTATTTCCGCGGCGTCGTTCAGCCGTTGCGTGATGCCGACCATCCCGGGTGGCAGCGCTGATCCGGGGAAGATGTAGCTGAAGAGGTCAGCGCCGACGCCCCTGTAGAGCGGCTCGGTGCGCGTCGTCTCGCCAAGGATCTGGCCGTGCTTGCCCTTCAGCGTCTTGACCACCGAGAACGTGATTCCCGCCCAGTGCCCGGGCGGGACGGCGACGACCGCGCGCGGTTTCGTCGGGTGGCTCCTCACCTGGATCCAGTCGAGCCCGATGCTCATCGCGTCGATTTCGGGTAGTGCTGCCTGCGCGCCACAAGCCGTCCCGCGGAACAGAGCCGCCGCGGAGAAGTCCGGTGTCGCTGCCGACACCTCTCCTGGGGTCAGAGTCGCCGGAGTGGCCGTCGAGAACCCGACTGGTTTGAACAGGCCGCGCGCGCCGGAATCAGCCTTCGGCACCGTGCCCTCGGTGACGGAGATCAAGCTCGGCACCCCCACGAGCGGACCGTTGCTCGATGGAGCAATGACCGCGGTCTGTGCAGCTGCCAGCGGAGCCAGGAGCAAGGAGAGGAGCGGAGTGCGTGCGACCATCGGGAACCCCATCAGATGTTGTCTGAATTGTCGGGGTTCCGCTACGAAACGGAACCCCCAGCCCATCAGCGAAAGAACGGTGGTAACCGGGGCCGGAATCTATGCTTTCTTCACTGGACGAGGCCTGCCTGCCGCATGGTTCGCTCCCAGGACGATCGCTTGCGGCGCGGGAGCCGCCGTATCAGTGCGCCGATGAGCTCCCGCGCATCCGCTGGAACGTTGCCCCGGTTGAGCCATCGCAAAAGCGTGCGCAGGCCCTGCTCGGGATCGTCATCGCGGTAGCTTCTGGCCAGGGGCACGACAGCCCGTAGCTCCGCAGGGTTCAGCACGAGCGCCTGCAGCAGCAAGAGCCGGCCGCGGTCACGATCTTCCCGCGTTGCGTCGGTCCGCTGCAGGACCGCGTTGCCGAGGTTGCGAAGCAACGTTGGATCCAGCGGATCGTCGAGGAGAAACGGAACGAAGTTCCCTGGGTCGGTGCCGTTGACGAGTGCTGCAACCTGGGTGATGGAAGTCTCGAGCTCGCGCACGAACCCCGCAGGCAAACGCTGCTCGCCGCGATGACGGCCGGTTCCGATTGCGCGGAACTCGTCGAGCGCCTCATGCAGACCTGCCACAGGATCCAAGGACCGCATGGCCCGGCGGAAGCTCATGCGGGCTCGTTCGAAGTCTCGTTTGTACCAGACCGATTCCGGCATGCCGGCGAGCACCGTCTCGGCTTCTTCGTACTCGTCTAGCTTGATCAACACGAGCGCGAGCTCGTGCGCGTAGTTCGGGTGCTTCGGCGCGGACCGCATGGCTTTGCGGATGTAAGGCAGCGCTTCCTTGGGGCGGTAGGTGCGCCGGTAGATCTTGGAGATGTTGTGCAGGGTGGACGGATCTCCGGGCGCGAGTCGATCAGCGGTCAGGTAGTGATCGAGCGTCGCCTGTGTCCACTGTCCAAAGCTGACACCGACGAGCCCGCGTGCCCATGCAGTCAGGGCGGTCGTGCCGCGTAGGCGTTCGAGCTCGACGGCGAGTGCGAGCAAGCGATCGAGATGGCCGAGCTCGGCGCGTGCGAGCATGCGAACACGGAGCTCGAGTGGTGTCGGTGCATTGGGCTTGCCGAGTACGTGGATCGCTTCCGTCACCGCCCCCTCTTGCGTGCGGCGATTGCGCAGCAGATTCCAGGCCCGGTGGATCGCGTCGCCGGGTGGCTCGACCTTGTGACCTTCGTCGATGTCGAAGGCTCGGCGCAGCAGCTTGGCTTCGGGCTCGTCATGGCGGAGTTGCAGGATGCGGTCGAGCAAACTGATCGTCGCGGCACGCGTCGGGTCCTTCAGGCGAGACTCCTTCGTGCCGCCGACGCCAGCCGTTGGCGGGATGCGGGCGAGCAACTGGCGCAGCTCGAGGTCCATCTCGACTGCGGTGCTTGCGGCGCGGGTGCTCACCAAGTTCGTCAGACCCCAAATCGACAGACCGACCACGACGATGCCTGCGACGAGCGCCGGTGTCGGCGGCCGGTGCCGGCGCCAGGTCCCGAGCGCGCGGCGCAGCGGCTCCGGGAGAATGCGCGGTTTGGCGAGCACCGGCTCGTGGCGCAGGAATCGCTCGAGGTCCTCGGTGAGCTCGACGGCGGAGCCGTAGCGCTGCCCGGGTTGCTTGTGCAGGCACTTGAGGCACACCGCCTCGAGATCCTCGAGCAATCGCGGCTGCAGTCGGCGTGGCGCTACCGGCTCCTCGAACAGGATCTGGTTGGCGAGTTCGTGGCCGCTGCCGTCGAACGGCGGCCTGAGACAGACGAGCTCGTAGAGTGTTGCGCCGAGCGAGTAGATGTCGCTTGCCGTGTCGACCTCGCCGCCGCGCACTTGCTCGGGTGACATGTAGAGCGGTGTGCCGACCGAAGTCTTGTCCTGGGTCAGGCGCGGGTCACGCTCACGGCGAGCCAGGCCGAAGTCGAGCAGGTGCAGCGTTCCCTCGGCGTCGAGCATGAAGTTGCTCGGCTTGACGTCGCGGTGGACGACGCCGGCGCCGTGCGCGGCCTCGAGCGCATGGCACATCTGCAGACCCAGGCGCGCGACCAGCTCAGGCCATGGCTTCTGGAACAACTCGCCGAGTTTCGCGCCTTCCGGCATCTTGTCGCTGGCTGTGGCGAGGACGGTCGCCGTGTCTGGCATCGTTGCCGGGGGCACCTGTTCGGCGAGGGCGCGCACGAACCCAGCCAGGTCGCAGCCGTCGATGAGGTCCATGACGAGGAACGACGGTTGAGTTGTTACGCTAACGTCGTGCACTGCGATGATGTGCGGGTTCTTGAGCGCGGCCAGGCTCTGCGCTTCGCGGCGAAAGCGCTCGATGCGCTCCTCGTTGCCTTGGAACAGGTCGTCGAGTACTTTCACCGCGACGTCGCGGTCGAGCCGCTTGTCACGTGCGGTGAACACGAGGCCCATGCCGCCGGCACCAAGCCGCCCGGTCAGCTCGTAGCGGTCGGCTAGCGTGCGGCCGAGCAGCGTGCCGCCGTCCTCGGGCAGGACGCCGGCCAAGCCTACGAGTTCACGCAGCGCCGGCATCAGGTCTGGTCGATCGGAACAAATCGTCTCGATGGACGGAGCGCTACCGGCTTCGGCCTGTTCGAGGTAACGGACGAGCAACTGCTCGAGCAGTTCGTCTTCGTTGTGGGGCGTTTCCTGGATCACCAAGGCCTTAGCGTCATTCCGCGCCAGATCGGAGGTCGACACCTATGCCGAGCCTGCGCAAGCGCACGACGAGCTTGGCCCGCAGTGCTCGGAACGCGGCGCGCCCGGACTCCTCGTTCTTGTAGCCGAGCGCCGCAGCGACGTCGGCAAAGCTCGCCCCCTGCTCGAAGCGCAGCTGCCACAACTCGCGTTCGCGTTCCGAGAGCGTGCCGAGCGCCTGGTTGAACAGTTCGGCGCGTTCCTCGAGTGCCGCGCAGAGCGATGGCGTCTGATCGGTTCCGGGCAAGATAGTACGGCCCTTGTCGTCCCGTGGCTTGGCTTCCTTGCGCGCGTCGCGCTTGCCTGCCTGGTGAAAGCGCAGGCGGTCGAGGATGCGGTTCTTGACCTGGGTCGTGATCCAGGCGCGCAGATGTTCTTCGTCCTGGTCGGCAAAGCCCCCGATGCCGCGCACGATGCCCAGGAAAACGTCCTGGACGATGTCGCTGGTCGAGAACAGCGGCAGGATCCACTGGTTCTTGGGTCGGAAGTCGCGCGCGAGCGCTTCGTGCACGCGCTGTTGCACATCGGGATAGAGTTCGACGAGCAGTGCGTCGCAGGCTTCCGCGTCTCCCTTGGCGGCGCGGGTCAGCAGGTCGGTGAGCCGTCCAGCCATAGGGGCTAGCATACGCCGGTATGTCTGATGAACCTCGCCTGCGTGTCGCAGCCTCGGTTTCGCTCGAGCCACCGAGCGCCGATCGCGAGCTCTTCAAGAACAAGCCGCTGCAGTACCTCGAGGAGAGCATGATTCTCGCCTGCGCCGAGGCCGGCGCCATGCCCTACCTCGTGCCCGATCTCAAGGACCCCGCGTCCGCGGTGGAACTGCTCGATGGGTTCGATGGCCTGTTGCTGACCGGTGGCACTGATGTCGCGCCCTCGGCCTATGGCGAAGAGCCGCTGCGACCGGAGTGGGCGGGCGATGCGCCGCGCGACGCCTACGAGTTGGCGCTGCTTCGGGCAGCGTTGGAGCGTCGTATCCCGGTGCTCGGCATTTGCCGCGGCTGCCAGATCATCAACGTCGGGTTTGGTGGCTCACTCTGGCAGGATGTCGCGACACAAGTGGATGGCGCCTTGCCCCACCGCGACCACGACGCGTACGACTCCCTCACTCACGGGCTCTTGGTGGATGGGGACAGTCGACTGGGCGCCATCTTGGGCCCGAGTTTTCGTGTGACCTCACAGGTCGTCAACAGCGTGCACCATCAGGCGGTACGCGAAGTCGGTGCGGATTTGCGGGCAGTTGCACGTGCACCGGACGGTGTCATCGAGGCCATCGAGCACGTTGACCGAGAGTGTTTCGTGCTCGGCGTGCAATGGCACCCCGAGTGGAGAGAGACGCCCGATCCGGTCATGACGGCCTTCGTTTCGGCCGTAAGGGACTCTTCTAGAACCGCACGCGGTCGGAGCTCATGCCCGTGAGCTTGGTCCGGGGCGGCGCACCGGGCGGCACGCTCTGGGGGATTCCGTACTGAAACCAGCCTGGTCGTTTCCTTGTTCGTGACGGCGCTCGCTCCGAGTGCCACTTCTCGACTTCAAGGGAGGGATACGGAATGACTCGTAAGTGTGGACTCAGAGCGGCTGTTCTCGGCGCGCTGGTCACGGGTGTGACAGGTGCACCGAGCGCGCAGAGCAGCCTGATCTTGCCGAAGGGTGTCGGCGTGCCGAACGATCTGGCCTTGGTCGAGGGCAGCGGTTCGTTCCACTTGCCGTCGCGCAACGCGCCGAGCCGCATCGTGGCCATCTACCGCGGCGCCGACCTAGGTGTGCCTGCGGCGGGAATGTGGATCGGCGCAATCGCCTTTCGACGTGACGGTAGACGCGCAACCGCGTTCAAGGCGCATCGTCAGCGGATGACGGTGCACATGTCGACGGACGGCGTGCAGTTGCCGTCGGAGACCGGGGCGGAGAGCTTCGCAGCGGCGCAGGGCAGGGATCGTGCCCGGGTAGTGGACCGAGTCGTCGTGGAGTGGCCGGCCGAGGCACGGCCGACGAACCCGCCCGCACCTTTCAAAGTCCGGATCAAGCTGAGCAACCCATTTCTCTTGCTGCCGCGCCGCAACCTGTGTGTCGACATCGCGGTGGAAACCGAATCTGGCAAGCCGGAGAGCCACTACTGGTATGTCGACAGCGAGACGTTCAACCGTTCCGGCACCGTCGGGTCGGCCCGTTCCTACGGCACCGGCTGTCCCGCTAGCTTCAAGGCGCGGGCGCGGATTCCGTCGCTCGATGGAGAGAGCCACATGCAGACCTCGGCGACGACTCAGTCGCCGAGCGGCGGCACGATGGCCTTGCTCATTGTCGCCGACCGTAAGGACCGCTGGGCTGGCGGCCGGCTGCCGTTTGCGCTCCCCGGTGCGACCGGGTGCAAGCTCTATGTCAACCCGATCGCACGTCAGGTCGGGCGAACGATGCTGAATGATCCGACAGGGTTGGTGTGCTTCGAGGGGCCCACCCTGCCCAAGAATGCCACCTGGGCCGGGCTGCACTTCTACGAGCAGGTCGCGGTCTTCGATGCCTCGGCCAACGCGCTCGGCTTGCGCACTAGTAACTACATCGCTGCGAAGCTCGGTCAAACCGCGATGCCGCTTCCGGCCCGCCTGCTCTACCACTCAAGTTCGGTGACCACGGATGTGCCGACGGCAGCGGTGGACGCGGGCATCGTGCTCGAGATCACGCCGTGAGCATCGAGGGACGCGCTACCCATATGGAATTACGGCCTGGCCGAGCACTCGATAGAATGGATCGCAATGGGCAATCTCTTCGACGAGCTCAAGAAGGCCAAGCTGATCGACAAGAAGCGCGCCAAACAGCTTCTCCACGAGAAGCGCATCGAGCACAGCGAGCAGGGCGGCGACACCGCCAAGGACAAGAAGCTTGCCGACAAGGCCAAGAACTTTGCAGCTCGCCAGGAAGAGGAGAAACAGCAGCACCGCTCTAGTGCCCAGGCCCAGAAGGCAGCGAGTCGCGAACGCGAGCGACGGGCCGAGATCCGTCAGCTCGTCGCTTCGCGCCAGCTCGGTAACGGTGCCGCCGGCAGCAAGCGCTGGCACTTTCGCGCGCCGAGCGGTGCCCTGCCCTTCCTCCCCGTCAATGACACGACGAGCCGCCGACTGCAAGTCGGCGAGTACGCGATCATCCGCGATCCGGCCGTCACCTGGCCGCGCTACGTCATCATTCCCCGCGACGTCGCTTTGAAGCTCCGCGAAGTGGAGGAAGGCGCGATCTGCTGGCTCGCATAAGAGCAAGGCTCGTGCCCGTAGAACACGAGCCTTGCTCTTATCGCTCTACTGCGTCCGAAGAATCACGTGGTAGCCAAACGCGGTTTCGACCGGTCCGATCAGCCCGCCGACTTTCGTCTCGCTCACCGCCTTTTCGAATGGTGGCACCATCTGCCCCTTCGAGAACTCTCCGAGGTTGCCACCGGCCGCACCCGACGGGCAGGTGGAGTGCTTCTTCGCGAGTTGACTGAAGGATGAGCCAGCCTTGATCTCGGCGAGGATCTTCGTAGCCAGTGCCAGCGCCTCCTTCTTGGTGCGAACGATGTCAGCGGCAGCACTGCTCACACCCTTCCACGGCACCAGAATGTGGGAGGCCTTGTACGGGATCGGAACGGCGTCGCGTCGCAGCACGTGGAAGCCGAACTCGGTCTCGAGTGGTCCGCCGACCTTGCCCGACTCGAGCGCGACGAGCGCGTCCGTCATCAGCGGTGAAAAGAAACCGCTCGGGGGTCGCGTGCCGAGTGATCCTGCTTGCGGAGCCGTGCCCTTGTCGTCGGTGTGCTTTGTGACGAGTTCGGCCCACTTGGTGCCCTTCTTGAGCTCTGCCAGGATGCTATGAGCGAGCTTGCGTGCGGCTTCCTTGGTGCGTTTCGTGGTCGCGCTGCGCGCACCCTCATAAGCGATCAGGATGTGCGAAGCCCTGAGCTTGGCCGGCCACTCCTTGTCGATCGGCATGCGCAGGATGAGGTGGTAGCCGAATGCGGTCTCGACCGGCTTCGTGACACTGCCGATCTCACAGCCCAGCACGGCCGTCTCGAACTTGGGGATCATCTGGCCCGGTCTGAACTGACCGAGGTAGCCGCCGACTGCTCTTGACGGACACGCCGATGCGGTGCGCGCGAGCGTCGCGAAGTCGGTGCCCTCTGCCTGGAGGGCTGCGTAGATTTCCTGCGCTTTGGTGAGAGCCTCTGCCTTGGTGAGCTTGTTCTCCGGCTTGGCGGTCGGTGAGCCCTTCCAGGTGATCAGGATGTGACGCGCCCGGAAGATCTCCGGCTTGGCGGTCTTCTTCGCCTGCGGCTTGTCACCTTGGGCGATGGCGGCGGCGGGCGCGAGCGTAACGAGGACTGGCAGCAACGTGGAAACGAGAGACTTCATGTGCATTACCTGGTTCGGTCAGCGGGTGGCAAGACTTACGACGAGACCGGGCGAAGGCTCCAAGCTTACTTGGCGTCAACGCTCAGCCTCTGGCGTAAACCACTGAAACGACGGCCTCCAGCGTCGTTCTGGACAGCCCGCTCCAGCGCCCACCGCGAGCCGACGACGACGAGGAGCCGCTTGGCCCGCGTGACCGCCGTATAGAGCAGCCGCCTGTGCAACATGAGGAAGTGCGACTTGTCGCAGGCGAGCACGACGGCCGTGTACTCGCTGCCCTGTGCGCGATGCACCGTGATTCCGTATGCCGGCACGATGCCGTCGATGGCCTCGGCGGCGAGATCGAGGTGCCTCGTGCCGAACCGCACCGTGATACGCAGCTTCTCCGGATCGAGGTCGACGATGCGACCGGGGTCACCGTTGAAGAGTTCCAGGTCGTAGTCGTTGCGAACCTGTAGCACCTTGTCGCCGCGCCGGAAACGGCGCGTGCCGCGCACGATCTCGGGTCCACCGCTCACCAAGGCATCGCCGAGTGCTCGGTTGATGCGGTCGACGCCGAGTGGCCCGCGGTACATCGGGCACAGGACCTGCACGTCCTCGAAGGGGTCGAGCCCGAACACCTCTGGCATGCGCTTGCTCACGGTACGAACGATGGTGTCAAGGGAACGGTCGGGATCGTCCTGTTCGACGAGATAGAAGTCGCCGAGCTCCCCCGGTGCTGGCGGGGGAAGGTCCGGCATCTCACCGCGGAGGACGCGATGAGCACCCTCGATGATGCGACTGCCTTGTTGTTGGCGGAACACTTCGGTCAGTCGGACGATGGGCACACTCGCCGAGCGGATGAGGTCTTCGAGCACTCGACCGGGACCGACCGAGGGCAGTTGATCGGCGTCACCTACCAGCACGAGGTGGGTTCCCGGCGCGATTGCACGACACAAAGCGTAGGCGAGCGACAGGTCGAGCATCGAGCTCTCGTCGATGACGACGACGTCCGCGTCGATTTGGTTACGTTCGTTCTTGATGAAGCGATTCGTTCCCGGTTGGAACTCCAACAAGCGGTGAATGGTCGACGCCTTTCGGCCGGTCGCCTCTTGCATGCGTTTGGCGGCGCGGCCGGTCGGGGCGGCGAGCGCAATACTCTTGGCGCTGCCCGTGACGATGTCGGCGAGGGTGCGGATGATCGTGGTCTTGCCGACACCGGGACCACCGGTGATCACGCACAAAGGGGTCGTCAGTGCGGTCAGAAGGGCCGCGCGCTGGGCCGCGGGCATCTCATCGTTGACCGCCAAGTCGATCGCGGCATCGGGCTCGTCGGTGAATCGGATCGGCGGTGCTGCCGCGTGCTCACGCAGCGCGCGCGCACACTTGGTTTCAGTGACGTGCAGAGTCAGCGGGAAGACGAATTCCTCGGGGTCGACGCCGACGTCGGTCGTGAGCGGTTCGACGACGACATGCCGTGTCTCGATCAGCGCTTGCAGGGCTTCTTCGAGTTTTGGCTCGTCGACGCCGAGCAGTTGCCCTGCTTCCTCCAAGCACGACACCTTTGGCAAGCAACAGTGTCCATCGCGACTGGCCGCTTGATTCAGCGTGTGTAGCAGGCCGGCTTCGCTGCGCTCGCGACTCTGGCGGTCGATGCCGAGCTTTTCCGCGACCTCGTCCGCGCGCTTGAAACCGACGCCGACCAACTCGTCCGCCAACCTGTAGGGATTGTTGCGCAGCAGCCGCGGCGCCTGCTCGCCGTAGGTGTTGAGAATGCGCTGCGCAAGTCGAAGTGGCAGGTCATTGCCGCTCAGAAAGAGCATGACCTCGCGCAAAGCCATTTGGCCGCGCACGGCCTCGCTGATCTCCTCGGCCTTCTTGGCGCCGATGCCACGTACTTGCAGCAGCTTCTGCGGTTTCTCTTCGATGGTGTTGAGCGTGTCCGGCCCGAGCGCTTTGACGATGCGCTTCGCGAGCGCTGGACCGACCCCCTTGACGAACCCGGATGCAAGGTATGCCTCGACCGCGTCCGGCGTGTCGGGACGATCGATCTCGAGTTGCTCGACGACGAAGCGGCGTCCGTAGCGCGGGTGATCCTCGAAGTGGCCGGTGAGCTGGACCGGTTGGCCTTCCGAGAGCTCACCGAGGGTTCCGACGACTGCGACGTGTTCACCCGTGTCGGCGACCCGGAACTGGCCGGCGGCGAAACTACTCTCTGAGTTGCGGTACCAGACGCGGACCAAGGCGCCGTGCAACGATCGATTGTCGGTGAAGAGACCCAAACCTGGTGGATTGTCGCGCTCTGCCACCCAAACTGACAACCATGCGTACATCTCACTTCGCCGTTCTCTTGCTCGGCGCGTGCGCGTCGGCTCAAGAACCAGCTCAGGTGGCCGCAACCCTGGATGTCGTGATCGCAGGCGGCACCGTCTATGACGGGACAGGCGCTCCTGGCAGGAAAGCCGATGTTGGTGTGCGCGGCAACCGAGTCGTCGCGATAGGTGATCTGTCTGCGGCACGCGCGAAACGGCGCATCGATGCTTCCGGCAAGTACGTCTGCCCCGGATTCATCGACCTACACAACCACTCGGACTCCGGCATCCTGCGCAAGGGTCTGCGCGAGAACCTGTGCTACCTGACGCAGGGCTGCACGACGATCGTCACCGGAAACTGTGGTGGCGGCAAGATCGATGTCGACCGCTACTTCGGTCGGCTAACCAGCAAGGGCATGGGCACCAATGTGGCCCACCTCCTGCCGCAGGGGTCGATTCGCTCACGGGCGATGGGTGGTTCGGTTCACCGCGCGCCCACCGCAAAGGAAACGGCGAAGATAGAACAACTGTTCGCGCGGGGCATGAAACACGGCGCGTTCGGAATGTCGACGGGACTGATCTACACGCCGGGGTCGTTTGCCAGCACTGACGAACTGGTTGCCTGTGCCAGGGTCGTCGCCGCTGCGGGGGGTATCTACGCCAGCCACATCCGGGACGAAGGCGACGAACTCTTGAAGGCGGTCCGGGAGGCGATCG
>NYZE01000021.1 GCA_002685965.1 Planctomycetota bacterium
CAGGCGCCCGGCCAGGCGCTCGAGGTCACGGATGCCCGTGAGGCAGTCGCGCAGTGCGTCGCGCAGCGCCGGTGCCTCGACGGATTCGCTGACTGCGTCCTGGACCCGTTCGATGCGTTCGCGATCGAGGAAGGGCGCCAACACTCGTTCGCGTAGCAGGCGCGCGCCCATCGGCGTCAGGGTTTCATCGATGATCGACAGCAGCGAGCCGTCTTTTTGGCCCTCGCGCTGCGTTCGCACGAGCTCGAGACTCGAGCGCGTCGCCTGGTCGAGCGCCATGCGGCTCGAGCGCTGGAAGCATTCGATGCGCCGTACGTGGGGCAGGGCGCTCTTTTGCGTCTCTTCGGCGTAGCGAATCAACGCCCCCGCGCAGGCGAGCCCGGCCGGCACCTCGATCGCATCGACGCCGAAGCCAGCGAGGCTCTGCACGCCGAAGAAGCGCGTGAGCTCCTTCTCCGCTTCACCGGCGTGGAAGTCGAAGTCCGGCCGGCGCTGCACCGGTCCGCGCACGGATGGCAGCGCGATGTCCATGTCCTCGGGCAGGAGCAGCTCGGCCGGGTCGATGCGGGCTAGCTCGTCGTTGAGGCGAGCGGTGGCGCACTCGGTCAACTGGAACTCGCCCGTTGACACGTCGAGCCACGCGACACCGGCGCGTTCGCCGCGCACGCAGCATGCGACCAGGTAGTTCGGCTCGCTGTCCTCCAGCACCTCTTCTTCGGTCAGCGTTCCGGCTGTCACGATGCGTACGACCTGGCGCTCAAGCAAGCCCTTGGTGTCGCGCGGGTCCTGCATCTGCTCGCAGACGGCGACGCGCTTACCGGCTCGGATCAACTTGACAAGGTAGTTGTGGGCGGCGCGCACCGGCACGCCGGCCATCGGGATCGCGTTGTCGCCCTTGCTGCGCGCCGTCAGCGTGATGTTCAGCAGCGCGGCGGCTTCGCGTGCGTCCTCGCCGAACATCTCGTAGAAGTCGCCCATCCGGTAAAAGAGCAACGCGTCGGGGTGTTCGCGCTTGATGGCCGTGTACTGGGCCATCATCGGTGTCTTGCTGTTACCTCTCCCGTTGCGCTTTGCCATTCCACCCCCGCCTCCGTCTGGCGGCTACCCTATGATGGCAGCAGCTGCCCGATCATGAAACGGAGCAAAACTATTGGCTTGGGAGCTTGTTTGCGGTTTGGCCCGTGCGCTTCGTTCGGCGAGCGGCCCAGCCTGAATACAGCGCTGCTGCCGATCGCGCTGGCCAACGACATCTTCTCCGCCAAATAGCCATGCTGCGCCTCATCTGCACCAAGACCTGATCGACCTGCGGCAAGGCGGTCGCCTTGCTCGAAGCCGATGAGATTCCCTACGAGTACCGCGAGTATCGCGAGGACCCGTTGCGTGAGTCGGAGATCCGCGACGTCTTGGCGATGCTCGGGGTCGGGCCGAAAGGGGTGTTGCGGACCCGCGATGCGGCCTTCGCGAAGATTGGTCTGACCGGCGATGAGGACGACGACACGCTGATCGCGCGCATGGCGGCGCACCCGACGCTGTTGCAACGCCCAATCGCCATCCTCGGCAACCGCGCGGTCGTTGGTCGTCCGCCCGCCAACGTCCTGCAACTGGCGCGCAGCGGCTGAGGCCTAGCTGCGCTCCATCTCGGTGCGTGCCACTGCATCGGCAACCAGTCCCTCGACGTCGAGCTGTTCCTCGATCTCTGCCGCCAGTCCCGGCTTGCCCCGCGTGACCGGATGGTCCGGTGCGAACAGAGTGCAGCAGTCCTCGAACGGACGGATCGAGATGTCGTAGGTCCCGATCTGTCGTGCCAGCGCCACGACGTCTTGTTTGTCCTGACCGACGAGCGGACGCAGGATCGGAAGCTCTTTGCCGACCGCATCGACGACGCGCAGGTTGGCGAGCGTCTGACTCGCGACCTGGCCGAGGCTGTCGCCGGTGACAAGCGCGCCGGCACCGTTGTCCATCGCGATCCGTTCGGCCATGCGTAGCATGAAGCGCCGGTAGAGGACGGTGCGATAGCCCGGCCTCTGCAAGTCTTTCAGCGCGAGCTGACACTCTGCGAACGGCACCACGAAGAGGCGATGGCCGGCCTGCCAGCGACCCAGTGTGGCCGCCAGCGTGCGCACCTTGTCAAGGCTGCCGGGACCGGTGTAGGGGCGTGAGTCGAAGTGGACGAAGTCGATGCGGCAACCTCGCCTCATGAGCAGCCATGAGGCGACAGGCGAGTCGATGCCGCCGGACAAGAGCGAGACGGCCCGGCCTTCGTAACCGACCGGAAGCCCGCCCGGCGCCTTGAACTTCTCGACGTAGAGGAACGCGCCCTCGCGTCGAATCTCGACGCCGAGGTCGATATCCGCGTTCTCAAGGTCGACTCTCAACCCCGGCACTGCGGTGAAGACCTCAGCGCCGAGCTCGCGCTGATAGTCCATCGAGCTGATCGGGAAGTCCTTGTCGGCGCGCTTTACCGTGACGCGGAAGCGCACGCCGTCGGCGCCGCCGCGGGCGGTCACCGCGCGCTGGACGAGGCCGACAGCAGCTCGCTTGATCTCGGTGTCGGCAGCGTCAACGCGCAGTGCCGGCGACACGTTGACGATGCCGAACACGCGCTGCGCGTGGCGGGTCAGTCGCTCGACGTCTTCCGTCGGCCCGACGTAGAACCTGCCCCACGTCCGTTCGATCGGCGCATCGGTGTGCGGGCGCAGCTGCGCGCGCAGGTTGTCGAGGAGCCGCCTCTCGAATGACGGGCGGTTCTTGCCTTTAGTAGCGAGCTCGCCCGGCCTCAGGATGAGGACGTTCACACGCCGAGTGCCCGCAGTTGCTCGACCACGGCCGGCATCGCCTGCAGGACTGCGTCGGCGTCCGCGTCGGTGTTGAGGCGGCCGAACGAGATACGCAACGTCCCATTGATGAGCTCTTGTGGCAGTTGCATCGCCTCGAGTACGTGGCTGCCGGTGTTGGCCTTCGCGCGTGAGCTCGAAGCGCAGGCGCTGCCGGTGGAAACGTAGATCCCGTTCTCTTCGAGGTGGTGCATGACGACCTCGCCGCGCACGCGGCGGATCGCGAGGCACAGGATGTGCGGCAGACGGGCGTCGGGATCGCCGAGCACTTCGACGTCGTCGATCGCATCGACTAGCCCGCGTTGCACGCGATCACGCAGACTCTGCACGTGTCCCGAGGTTTCGTGCATGTTCGAGATCCACAGCTCGGCTGCCCGCGCGAATGCACGATTGCCGCACACGTTCTCGGTGCCGCAGCGGAGACCGTTCTCCTGGCCGCCGCCGGTCATGACCGGGCGCGGCTGATGGCGGTGACCGAGCGCCAACGCGCCGACGCCCTTCGGTCCGTGGATCTTGTGAGCTGCCAGCGTGATCGAGTCGACGCCGAGCCGCTCGACGTCGAGCGGGACCTTGCAGAAGGCCTGCACGCCGTCGACGTGTAGGTGTGCGCGCGGCGCGTGTTCACGCACCATACGTACCATGCCGTCAAGCGGCAGCAGCGTGCCGACCTCGTTGTTGCCGTGCAGTAGTGACACGAACAGCACGTCTTCGTCGAGCGCGTCACGAAAGGCGTCGAGCTTGGGGCGGCACTTGTCGTCGACTGGATAGACCGAGACGCTCATGCCCTCGGTCTCGAGGTCGCGGGCGGTAGCAACGACGGATGGGTGATCCGCGGCGCCGACGACAATGCGCCCTTTCTTGCCGCGACAGAAGCCACGCATCGCCAGGTTGGTCGCTTCCGTGCCACCGCCCGTGAAGACCACTGACGTAGCTGCGAGCATGCCGAGCATTAGCTCGCGTGCCTCGCTGAGCTCGCGCGCAGCGGCTACTCCGACCGGGTGAAGGGACGATGGATTCCCCCACGAGTCGCGCTGACTGCGGGCAAGGTCCTCGGCAACGAGGGGGTCGAGCGGCGTTGTCGCGGCGTTGTCGAGGTAGTGCATCGGGAGGTGCGGGGAGTCAGAGGTCGAATCGCTTCATCTTTTGATAGGGCGTCGAGTTCGCGATTCCCAGCACCTTGCAGACCAGACACTTGTTGCCGCCGACCACTTTGAGCACGTGCTCGATGTGGCGCCGCCCGATTTTCCTCCAGCGACGGCAGGCTGGGCATCGCCGGCTCTTGGCCGGGCCGGGCGAGGCCGCGCGGCAGATGCGTTACCTTGCCTGCGTCATTGCGGTCGGAGGGCGCAAGCGAGCCGATCCGAACAGTCGATAAGAAGGCGATGATCTGGGTCCTCTTCTGCTGTGCCCTGGGTGGCCTGCTTGCCGCATTCTTCACGCGCTTGTTCAAGCGAGTTCCGCGCAGCGAGGTTCCGCAAGATACTCGCCGCTTCTACGTCCGCCTCGACGAAGTGTTGCGCGAGCGTCACGCCGGGATCGAGGTCGTCGGGTTGACGCGCCAGGGGTTCGGCGCGGTGCTGCGAGTTGACCGTCAGGAGGTCGCCGTGCCCTTGGGTGAGGCGTTTCTGCGCGAACGGGCGTTCCCCGCGGGCTTCGACGACATTGTCGATCGCTTGGTCACCGAGATTCGCCAACGCTTGACGGCGATCGGTGATCTGCCCTTCGATGAAGCTGTGCAGCGCGTGCTGCCGCAGATTCGCTCCGAGGAGTGGTTGCGGACCCAGTCACCGGCCTTCGGTCCGGGACGGATTCCGACGACGCCGATCTTCGACGACCTGGTCACGTGCTACGTGCTCGACGAGCCGGGTTCGATGGTGTTCGTCACCGAGGGACACCTCGACGCCTGGGGTAGGCGAGTCGAGGAAATTGACAACATCGCCATGGCCAATCTGCGGCGCCTCGCGGCCGAGGATGGTGGGCTGCCGGTCCCCGCGGCCGACGACAAGGAGCCGCGGGTCCTGCACACGGGTGACGGCTACGATGCCGCGCGGCTACTGTTGGCGCTCGACGATGTCGACGCTGCGCCGGGATTCGTCCTCGCCGTTCCCGATCGCGACACTCTGGTTGTCGGAGCGCCGAACGCCGACCTCTCGCGGCTCATGGGGGATGTTGGCGCAGAGTACCGTTGTAGCGACCATCCGATCTCTCCCCGCGTCTACAAGGTCAGCGAAGGCCGGCTCGAACTCGCGTCGCGGGAGCGTTAGCGCAGCACCAGGCGAACCGGCTTGCTGGCCCGCGACGTTGTCAGCTCGCCGTGCCATTCCTTGCTGCCCGTCGGCTGATCGGTGTGGTTCGCCCAGACCGTCCACCCGAGCTTGCCTTTGGGTACCCCGTCGAGCACGACGTTGCCGAGGCTGTCGGTGCTGCCGCGCGCGACGACGGCGCCTTTCAACGTCAGCATGACGAAGGCCTTCTGGACCGGCTGTGGCGGTGTGCCGGGAAACGACACGCTGAGCTCCTGCCGAAGTTCGGCATCGGTCAGATCGAGTGCCCGGTCGGCGTCGATCTGGAGGTCGCGTTCGATCGGATAGTGTCCGCCGTAGACGCGTAGTGCGTAGCGGCCTCGGAGCAAGTCGCGGATCTCGAAGTAACCCGCGTCATCGGTCGTCGTGGCCCGCGTCAATCGTCCCTTTCGCGTCTTGCTCACGAGCAGAATTCGCCGCGTGCTTCCAGGTCGTACGTTGCCGGCCAGGGTGAAGCGTGTCCGGTGACCGGCGTCGACCACGATTGGATCGATGCGCAGATTCTCGTGGTCGAGCGGGCTCGGGTCGATGGGGAGCGCGGCAGGGTTACGCAGCGGCGTGACACCATCGACAGTCTCGGACCTCGGCCCCTGCAGGAGGTCTAGCCCGGCGAATGCCGCGATGGTGACGCCGACCACCAGGACCAGCGCCAGCAACACTGTTGTGGCGATGCGCATCTGTCGAGAAGTGTAACGTGCTCGGCGCTCGTGCGCCCCGGTGACGGCAGGGGTCTGACCCTCGATGCCAACCTATGCTGCAGCCGTGATCAACAGCGAGGCGCTCGCGGACCGACTCGAACGGCAGGGCCTGCTGATCCTCGATGGGGGGCTCGGTAGCGAGATCGCCGAGCGCGGCCATGCAGTCGACGGCGAACTGTGGTCGGCGCGCCTGCTGCTCGATGCGCCCGCTGTGATCCAGGACGTTCACGAAGCCTTCCTGGAGGCCGGGGCCGACGTGATCACCTCGGCCAGCTATCAGGCCAGCATCGACGGCTTTGTTGCTTGTGGCATCGCGAGGGACGAAGCGCTCTACCTCATCTCTTCTTCCGTGACGATTGCCGATGCGGCGCGGCGTGCTCGCCGGCCGGACGCTCTGGTTGCCGCGAGCATCGGGCCGTACGGCGCTGCGCTCGGGGATGGCTCGGAGTACAGCGGGAACTATGATCTCGACCAGCGCGGCCTCACGGCGTGGCACGAGCCACGCTTCGCCGCGCTCAGCGCCAGCGGTGCCGACCTGCTTGCCTGCGAGACTGTGCCGTCCATCGTCGAAGCACGGGCCCTTGCCGGCCTGCTCGACAACGACTCGGCGGCGCGGGCGTGGGTCAGTTTTTCGTGTCGTGACGCACGGCATGTCGTGGACGGCACACCGATTGCCGAGTGCGCAGCCTTGCTCGACGAAGTTGACGGCGCGCTCGCGATCGGAGTTAACTGCACGACGCCGGCGCACGTGTTGTCACTGACGCGGCAAGTACGCAACAAGACGCGCAAGCCGATCGTCGTCTACCCGAACCGCGGGCGCGCTTGGGACGCCGAGCACAAGCGCTGGACTGGCGACAACGAGGTCGGAGACCTCGTCGAACTCGCGCCTCTGTGGCGCGACGCCGGCGCACGGCTGATTGGCGGTTGCTGCGAGACGCGCCCGGCCGATATCGCGCGCTTGCGCGCCGCGGTCTGAGTCCGCCTCGCTACGGACAGATCCGAGTAGCGACGGCGTTGGAGAGTTCGGCGGTCGTTCCTCGGAGCACCAGGGTCTGGAAGTAGAGCATGGCGCCGCCTAGCCCGTTGATGTTCGGGATCGTGAACGGGGCCGTGCCGCCGCCAGATGCGTTGGTCTGGAACGGTGGCAGCACAAGCATGGTAAAGGGATTGAAGAGCAGCGGCCCCACGCCGGGCAAGTCCAGGTGGAATGGGGCGAAGCCCAGGAAGAGGACTCCTGCCGACGACGGGGGCGCCTTGCTCGCGACATAGTTGACGGTCTTGCCGCGGCCGGGTGCGCCCTGGCCGACCAGGGCGAAGCGGGCCGCCGTTGGATCGGGAGCACCGTAGGCGACGTGGCCGCACGGCGTTGCTTGGTTGAGCTGGTTCGGCAGGGGCACCGGGAAGGTGAAGTCGAGGCCGAGGTAGCCGGGCAGGCGACCGGTGGAGACGTCCGCCGACTGCGCACCGAACTCGATCCAGTCGAGGTTCGTCTTGCCGTCTGCGGCGTAGAGGGCGACCTCCTCGCCGCTGGCGCTGAGCTTGAAGCTTGTGTGCAGGGGCCCCTGCGTTGCTTCGTCGTCGGCCCAGAAGATCAGCGTGCCTCCTGGAAGGATCGTTTGGCCGGCCGGTATCTTCCACTTCGTGGGATTGGTGACGTTGTCCGTCAGGTACATGCCGCTCACGCTGATGGCCTGCGCTCCGACGTTGGCGAGTTCGATCCAGTCGTCCGTCTCGCCGTTCTCATCCTTGAGGCCGGTGTCGTTCTTGGCCACGAACTCGCTGATGAGGATTGGGCCCTTCGGCGGTGCGCCGCGCACGCGATAAGTGTCCGCGTTGAACTCCGCGAGGTCGGGCAGGAACGACATCGCACCTGTGCTCAGGCTGTTGTTGGCGCTGACGTAGTAATCGACGAGATGTAGCGGTGCGATCGGCGGGATCGCGGCGCCGTACACTCCGTCGTTGGCTTTACCATCGCCGTGTTTGCCGTCGTCGAACATCGGTGCCTCGACGAATGGTCCACGCGTGCGGTGGTACAGGGTGACGTTCGTCGCCGTCACGCCGGTGACTCTGGCATTGACGGTGACGCTCTGGTTAGGGTTCGGCGCGGTCGGGCTGTGCGTCAGGTTGGACAGCGTCGGCGCGATCTTCTTGAGGTCGGTATGCGCGGCCAGGTATGCGGTCCGGTTCTGGAAGAACGGCTGTAGTCCGGGGACTGTCACGAAGCCGGTGCGCACGGTGGTCGTCAAGTTCGCGTCGAACTGGCTCAGCGTGTAAATGCGCTTGGTATCGGCAGTGAGCGCTGGCCGGATGAGCTTGCGTAGTGCATCGATGCGTGGGCCCATCTTCGTCCAGGAGAAGTCAGGCATCATGCTACGGAAGTGCGCCAGATAGCGTGCACGCCACGGCGGAAGCTGCACGATCTTGGAGAAGAGCGGGCGCGGAGAGCTTGAACTGATCTCCTTGTAGAACGGGCTGAGTCGTTGGACGCCGTTCTCGCCGAGGCCGTCGGTCAAGCCACCGAACCCGTTATTGAGGTCCCACGGCTGGAACGTGATCCGGTCGTGGTACGGGTCCTCATACATCCAGAAGTTGTGGCAGTACCTACCGATGTAGCTGTCCAGCCACGCGGTGATGTTGCCGACTGCGAGGAAGCGGAGTGCGTTGTCGACGTCCAGCACCTTCGGCAACGCGGCGGGTAGCTGCGAGGAAGCGGTGTTGTTGAGCACGTTGATAGCCTGGATCACGTCGACCCAGGGCGTGGGGCCGTTCTCGGTCTTGAGCTGATAGGCCGTCGTGTAGGGGGCCTGTGACGGCCCGAGCCATGTGAGCGCCGTGTTGTTGACCGCTACGCGGCCGGTCCGTTCGCCACGGTATCGGTTGCCTTCGTCGTCCTCGAACCACGCCTGTAGAAAGTCCTTGTTGATCTGTTGTGTGCTCACGAACAGACCGATGTCCTCGTTGTTGACCTTGAGCTTCACGTAGCAGCATTGCGATGCCGGCGTGAACTTGCGCATGAACTCGTAGCCCGCGACCTCGCGCATGAAGCTGGGGTCCCACAGGTTGTTGTTGATGTTGAGTGTCCGATATCCCTGGACTCGCTGGTCAGGAACGAACGCGTCCATCGAGATCTTCCACGGTCGCTTGTCGCGCTTCGATGATGGCAAGTATCGGTAGGTCGAGTAGCCACGGTGGCGAGCGCCGCAGTCCTTGTAGAGGACGTTGTCGATCTTCACGTCGACCTTGATGTAGGTCGGCGTGGGGTAGTTGCTCGCCATGACCGTGCGCCAGTTGGTAGGCGCTGTGACTTCGACCGTGCGGATCGTGTCTATGTCGTAGAGGTCCTGCGATGCCGCGAACGAAGTGGTCGCCAGGACCGCGAGGATGCCGAATTTGGTGCGATACACGGCCAGTCTCCTACTTGGGGCAGAACGTGGTTTCGGCGGCGTTCGAGGCGATCAAGCCGCCGCCTTGGATGCCGATGGCTTGGACGTAGAGGCGAGCGCCGACGAGAGCGGCGTCATCCGGAATAGGGAGCAGGAATCTGGCCTGGCCGGTCGCATCGGTCGGAAGGACCACCACTGCCAGCAATGGGTTGACGAGCAGGGTCAGCCTGAACTCCGGAAGAGGCAACGCGGTCCCTCCGCTACCGATCAACTCCGCGACCGCGCTGTTGGCCGGCGCCGTGCTGATCTGGAAGGTCGCCGTCGTGGCGATCTTGGCGCTGCCGGAAACGGTTTGCGTTACGGAGTGCGTGAGCGGTTCGACTGCGGTGTAGAGCCGCACTCCGCAGGTCGCGGGAGCGTTGAGCATGCGCGGACTCGGCGTCGGGTAGCCGACCCACCCTCGCTTGCCGTCGAACAGTCGGCCGGTCGAGACATCGGCTTCTTGGGCGCCGAACTTCTCGTGGTCGAGCAGCGTCCGGCCATCAGCCGCGAACAGCGCCAGTTCTTCGCCGCCCGCATCGAGCTTGAAGTTTGCGTGCAACGGGCCATCTGCCGCATCGTTGTCGGCCCAGATGATCAATGACTTGCCAGGCTGCAGCTTGGTCCCGGCCGGGATGGTCCACTGCTTCGAGTTCGAGAGGTTGTCGGTCACGTAGTGGCCGCTCAGGTCTGCCTCCTTCGTGCCGCTGTTGAACAACTCGAACCAGTCCTCGTGCTGTCCCTTCTCATCGACGATGCCCGTGTTGTTGCGCGCGAGGAGTTCGTTGAGGCGAACGGGGGAGCTGCCGCGTGGCCAATCAACGCGATAGTCTTCGGGCTTGTGTCCTGCGTTGCGTGGCAGGAAGCGTAGGCCGCCCGTACTGGCGGCGCCGACGTAGTAGTCCACCTTCGTGCCCGAAGGCTGGCCGGCAATCCGGCCGCCGTAGACCCCGTCGTTCGGCGCTCCGTCGCCGTGCTTGCCGTCGTCGAACATCGTCACCTGGCTGAACGGACCCGTGACGCGGGTGTGGAGGGTCACCGACGTTGCGCCGGTCACGCGAGCCGTTATCCAGACCGGCTGGTTGTCTGTCGGGTCGGCGGGCGAACGGGCGAGCTGGCTGAGCACCGGTGTGACCTGCTTGATGTCGCTGCGTGCTAAGAGATAGGTGCGCCGCGCGTCGACGAACGGTTTGAGGCCGGGTGCCCAGGTGCGGAAGAACGACGAGTTGAGTCTGTAATCGGTCGTCAGGTTCCCCTTGAACATGTAGGTGGGGTAGAGCTTCTTGGTGTCAGCCTGCACGTCCTTTTCGATCATGGCCTGGTATTTGGTGACGCGACTACCGATCCAGTTCCAGTCGTAGACCTCGTCGAGCAGCGTGCGATAGTGCGCCACGTAGCGCGTGCGCCAGGCCGCATTCGCGAGCATGCGCGCCAACAGCGGCCGGCTGGTGGTGTTGTTGGCCTGCCAGAAGATGTCGAGCACCTTGAGCTGCGCGACCGACATGCTTGCGTTGGAGCCACCAAAGCTCTCGTTCATGTCCCACGGCATCATCTCGAGCTGGTCGTGCTCTTCGTCGTGGTACAGGTAGTAATCGTTGCCGCGGCCGATGTAGCTGTCGAGGTTGACGAGGATGCTGTTGAGTGCGAAGTACCAGAGCGCGCGGTCGACGTCGATGACCTTGGGTAGTGCCTGGGGCAGCTGGGAGGTTGCCGTGTTGTTGAGTACGTCGCAGGCGTTGCGGATGTCGAGCCATCCGGTCGGGCTGTTCTCGGTCTTGAGGTCGTAGGCTGCCTTGTAGAGGTTGAGGTCATTGCCCAGCCACTGCAGCGCCGATCGTCCGTTCCCCGACGACTGCGGCGGGTCGCATCTATAACGATTGCCGTCGTTGCCCTTGAACCACTCGCTCATCATCTCCTTGTCCGGCTGCTGGACGTTGATGTAGATGCCCCAAGACACGTTGTTGATGTAGAGCCGGATGTAGTTGGCCTTTGGCGCTGGCATGTAGCGGCGCAGCAGTTCGTAGCTGACGACCTCGCGCGTGAAGGTCGGGTCGTTGTAGGCGTTGCTCAGGTTCAGGTTGGTGTAGCCGAGCAGATCCTGGCCCACCGTGAAGGCGTCCAACGTCACGTTGAACGACTTCTTCTGCGAGTTGCCGGTTGCGAGATAGGACGAGTTCCCGCGGAAGCGCAGCCCCACGCCTTTGTAGGTCTTGTTGTCGACCGTCAAGTCGACGTTGAGGTCTGTCTTGGTCCTCCGGTTCGCGGCCAGCCGCGTCCACCAGTCGTTCTGATGGGTCGTGATGTAGAACGACCGGACCGTTGGGATGTCATAGAGGTCCTGCGCCGGCAGCGTGCCGAGGAGTAGCAGCGCGAACAACGGGTAACCGGCACAGGGGTTTCTCATGTTGGGGTTCCAACGGGCAAGCAATGTAGCGGTCATCATAGTCCAACATGTTGCTCGTGGAGGGTGCCGTGGGGGTCGCTGTTTGACAGCCATCCCCCGACATTTCCTCGACACAACCCGGCAACTCGCGCTGGCCAGGACGGTTAGCGACCGCCGGTCGATTTCGCCCTCGGCTCCGCTTCGAAGGTGTGCTTGTTGGTGGTGCCGCTGCTGACGAACAACCTGCCGGAAGCACCTTTCATGCCGCTGCCGTAGCTGTACCAAACGTACTCCCCGGCTTTCATGTCGCGCAGCATCGCGCGACCGCCGCGCAGGTCGGCGCGCACGTGCGACGGCAGGTTGCCCCAGGCCTTTGGCTCCTTGCCCGCCGCCTCCACCGGGTCGGCGAGCATGACGCGTAGGCGGACCGGCTTCTTCGTGACCTTGTGCACCGCGGTCAGCTGCAGGTTGCCGGTATAGACGGCGATGTGCAGGCGCACGGGCCGATCCTTGGTGATGATGACGTGTTGCTGATGGGTGATCGAGCGGTTGCGCGAAGACTTGTTTCGGTTGCTGCGCGCGCTGCGCTTCACCTTGAGGGTGTACCTGCCTGGCGGCACGACCTCGATCTTGAACTTGCCCTCGCGGTTTGTGTTCTTGCGCAGGATGCCGCTGAGCAGGCGGCGCGCGAAGTTCTTGCCGCGTGGATCGGCGAGAGCGCTGTCCGGGATCGTCCCCGGCTCGGGGACGAGAGACACTTCGAAGCCTTGCCCAGGTTTGTTGTTCCAGGTCACGGTCCCCTCGATCGTGCCCAACTGTTCTTGTGTCGCGTCGATGTTGAACTGAACGTCGCTGCCCTCGGTCAGCACGATGTCCGGCGTCGATGCTCCGGGCTGGAAGAACGCTTCGGCCGCCTTGCGCAGCATGCCGCCGGGGCGCCTCTTGTGGTGAAGTCGGACGAACCAGTTGCCCGGCTCGAGTCCCCTTGCTTCGAAGGTCGCTGCACCCTTGTCGACATCGATGAACCGGCGTGTGCCTTTCGTCGACGCGAGGACCACCTGTACCTCGTCGTCCTTCTCGAGGTTGAGGACTTTGCCCCAGACCCGCCCACCCGCACCGAGCGTGAAGCGCAGGCCCTGCATGTGTTGAGCTGGACCGACGTTGAAGCCGTCCTTGCGCCAGGTGCTGAAACCCTCGGCCTTGACGATGAGGTTGAACAGCCCGGCCCGTTGCGGCGCGAGGCGGAAGCGTCCCTTACCGTCGGTCTTGACCGACTCGATGCGCATGCCGGGACTCTGCGGTTGTATGGCTTGCATCAGCGGGTCGGAGAGCTTCGGAGCGAGTTTGAAAGGCGGGATGAACAGTTCGACGCTCGCGTTGGTGATCGGGCTGCCGTCGCTGCGGCTGACTACCTCGCCTGCGAGGTCGATGCCGGGTTCGAGATGGATCGTGACCGGCGGAACCGACTGTCCCCGTTCCAGCATGAACGGTCCGGCGGCTTGTTTGGTGTAACCGGGGCCACCGACGTCGAACACGTACTTGCCGGGCACCAAATTGGCGAGCGAGAACATGCCGCTGGGGTGTTTCGAGGGTGCGGGCACGCGGCCTGCCGGGCGTCCGGTCGGTCCCAGTCGCTGCTGCAGGTAGGCCGCGCGTGTCTGGCGCGCGATGTTGCGGTTGGTCGAAGCGACGTTGCGGTTGGCCTTGCGTTGTGCGCGGCGGGCTTGGCTGCGCGCGTTGCGCTGTTCCCGCTGCTGCAGTTCCGCGTCGAGTTTCTTGCGCTGACTGGCGTTCATCTTCGCCTTGGCCTTGGCGAGCTTCGCGGCGCGATCCAGGTTCTTCTTCTGCATGAGCCGCTCGCGGACAATGCGCCGTTCAACGGCCTTGGCCTGCGCTATCGCGGCCTGCTGCGCGTTACGAGTCGGTGTTCTGCCGATGCGCCGCGCTCGGATCCCGAACCGTTCGACCGGCATGCCGCTCACGGAGTTGACCACTGTGCCGTTCGCCGTGAGGCGACGGTGCATGCGAATCTCGACCGTCTGCGTTGCGCCCGGCGTCGCCAGCACGGGCTGCAGCGTCTCGTCGATGAACTGCTCGTGCTGCGCCAGCAAGCTCAACGCGGCGTTCGGTAGCCCGTCGAGCGAGAAGTGACCTTGGGTGTCGCTCTTGGCGCTGCGGCGAATCTTGCGGTTGGCACGGAAGGTCCGCATGAGCGCGCGCCTCTCTTCGCTCTGCGCCGCCGTCGACCTCGTTGCCTTCGACAGCGTCTTCAAGTCCTGGAAGCGGGACTTGAGTTTGTCGCCCTCGGCCGAGCGCGAAACGCTGCCCGTCACCGTGGCGTTGGCGATCGGGTTGCCCTCGAGGTCGAGCAGGCGTCCGGCCACTCCGCAGCCGAGGGCAAGGGTGATCGTGCCGGCGTCGAGCCTGTTGCCGTGCTTGGATACGAGGCGCTCGCTCTGGGCCGGGATGTATTTGGTGAAGCGGGCCTCGAATACGAACCGCCCTGGCGGCACGTGCCGTTGTTCGAAGTTGCCGTGCTCATCGGTGTGCACCGGCGCGAGCAGATTGTTGAAGCGGGCGTTCCGCGGCCAGTCGTGCGTGCGATAGAGGATCATGGCGCCGGCGAGTGGTGCACCGCGATCGCTGAGCACGCGGCCGCGGACGAGAGCTCCGGTGTCGAGCACCAGATCATCGAGTTTCAACGTGCCCTGTGCAGTCGTCCAGTCCTTGGCCACGAGCGATGGCGCGAAGCGTTCGTGCGTCGCCGCCACCTCGATGCGTGAACGCGCGAATGCTTCGACCTCGAAGGAGAAGGTGCCATCCTTGGCGGTGGTCGTCGGTTTGCCGGCCGGGCGCAGCCGGAACTTGATGCTCCACCCGTTCCTGGCCTGTCGACCCGGCACGCTCCGTCCGAGGTGTGCTAGCACCGTTGCGTCCGGGACCGGTGCGCCCGCGCGGTCGATTACCCTGCCCTGCACCGAGAGTGCTAGGGTTGGCTTGGACGGCGCAACGGAGGCCGAAGGCGCGCCCTTGTCTTTCTCCGCGGCGACTCGCTCCGATTCCTGCCCCTCTGGGCGAGCGAGTTCGTTCGCTGGGTCGAGTTCCGCAGGGTTGTCGACGGCGCGCTCCTCCGCTGCCGGGTCGTCGGTGCCGTACTCGTGGCCACCACTGTTCGCGAGCGCCACCCAGGCGGCGGCGGCAAGGGCCGCGGCCGCGAGAAGGACAAACAGGATCTTGATGGGCTGCGTCATCCGGCTTCGTGGAGCATCGCCCACTTACGGGGCGGCGGGGAACCGCTCCGGCTGAAAAGGACGTAAAACTTTTGCTGGGCGCACCTCGATCCTAAACAGGAGCCTCGGACTGTCAGCCCCTCATCCCCTCCTTCCCCCTCCGCGGCCATGGGAAACGCGAGCCTGTTCGACCTCCTGGTCGAGTCCCGTAAGCGGCTATACCACAGGGGATTCAACCTCTGGGGGGCGACTGCTATCGATGACTACGACGCGGTCCAATGCCGCGGGCGCAGGTTCAGAGACCGCGATGAGAGCAGTCGCTCGGTGATCGTCATCGGCTCCGGTGGCAGGGCTCTGTGGGAGCATCTCGAAGGGAAAGGCCAGGCGAACGGCAATCGAGCCCACCGCGGTTACCATCCGATCGATGAGTTCTCGCGTGAGGTCATTGATGCCGAGGCGTCGCGCCTCGAAGCGGCTGGCCTCGAAGCTTGCACCGTCTACCCCTTCGACCCGCGTCCGGTGAACTTCATCAAGTTGGCCGAATCCGCCGGCTTGGGAGTCGTGTCGCCGGTCGTGCCCTTCCTGTTGCACCCCGACTTTGGACCGTGGGTCAGCCTGCGTGGCGCACTCGTGCTTGCCGAGCCGGTGCCACCTAGCGCCGAGCTGGTCGACTTCGATTCGTGTACGGGCTGCGCCGCCCCGTGTCTTACGGCTTGTCCGGTCTCCGTCTATGGCCCGGGCGGAGAAGCCCACCTCGATCGTTGCGCCGGGCACCGCCACTCGGGCGGCTGTGCGACCGGGTGCGACGTGCGGCGCGTCTGTCCAGTCGGGAGTGAGCACCGCTACGGCGTCGAAGAAGAGACCTTTCGCCATTCCTATTCCCTGGCGACGCTGCGTCGCTGGTACGGGCTCGGTATGTGGCGGTTCGTGCCGAGGCGCCTGCGACGCAGGTGAGCACGCCGGCGTCGACGCGCGCCCAGCGCTTCGTTTGGTGTCTGTTCGACTTTGGCAACTCCGCCTTCCCGACCGTGATCATCACCTCCGTCTATGCGCTCTACTTCAAGCGAGTCGTAGTAGCCGAGGCCGGGGGACGAGGCGACGAGCTGTGGGGCCTGGCGACGGCGTTGGGCGCGTTCGTCGTGTTCTTGACGGCGCCACTGCTCGGGACCCTCGGCGACCGCCTCGGCCGCAAGCGGGCCTTCATGGCAACGCACGCTTGGGCGTGCATTGCCGTGACGGCGCTCCTGACGATGACCGGCGAAGGGACGATTGCGCTGGCGGTCGTGCTCGTGGTGGCCGGCGTCTACTGCTTCGAGATGGCCAACGTGTTCTACAACGGTTTCCTGCCCGAACTTGTCGTGCGGGACAGGGTCGCGAGCCTGTCGGGCAAGGGCTGGGCCTTCGGCTATGCCGGCGGCCTCCTCTGTCTGCTGCTCGTGCTGCTGTTGACCAAGGGGCTCGGCGTGCACGAACGCTGGCTGCCGCTCGCGGTCGCGGCGTGGTACCTCGTGTTCACGTTGCCGACGATCTTGCTATTGCGCGATGCGCCGGCGCCCAGCGGTCGCCGCGACTCGGGGGGGGTCTGGCAGAAGCTGGGCGAGATCCGGCGCTACCCATCCCTGGTGCGCTTCCTCGTCGCGATGTTCTTCTACTTGAACGGGCTCAACACGGTCTACGTGTTCGCGGCGATCTTCGCGCAGCAGAGCCTCGGCTTCACCGTCACCGAGAGCATCGTTTTGATCATGGTGCTCAACGTTGTTGCGTCTCCCGGCGCCCTGCTCGCAGCACGGGTGGCGGAGCGTTGCGGCGCCAAGCAGAGCATCGTCTGGTCGTTGTGGCTGTGGTTGGCGGCGATCGCCGGCGGGATCGTCGCGGCGTCACCGGAGCTGTGGAGTGACCCGGCGACGCGTCGGGTGTTCTTCTGGGGTGTTGCGGCCGTCGCTTCTTTGTGCATCGGCGCGACTCAGGCCACGAGCCGCACCTTCGTCGGCGAGCTCGCGCCGCCCGGGATGTCCGGCGAGTTCTTCGGTTTCATGGCGTTGTCGGGTCGTGCTTCGGCCGTGCTCGGTCCGTTCGTATTCGGGGTGTTGTCGCATGCCCGTGGTGGCGATCAACGCCTTGCCTTGGGGTCGGTGGCGGCGTTCTTCGCCGTGGGACTGGTGCTTCTGCTGCGCGTGCCGGACCCGCAGCCCGTCTCGCGGTAAAGTCCCAAAGTAGAATCTCCTGAGGAGTAGAGTCGTTCAACCCATGAGTGCCAGACACGTTCTCGCGCTCGTTGCCATCGCGAGTCTCGCATCCTGTGGCGGCGGAGGTGGCGGAGAGTCGGGAACGACGTTGTCGGGACGTTTGCATCTCGAGCAAAGTTCGTCTCCGGCCAGTCTGGGCGCAAGCAGCCTACCTCGTGCAGCAGCGACGCATGTCGATCGCGAGCCGAACGACCATTTGTTCAGCGCTGTCGACCTTGGGCGAGGCGTGCACCCGGCCCGCGTCGATGGCGAGGTGCACCGCGATCCGGACGTATTCCGGGTCGGACCATGCGCACCGGGTTCGGTGCAGGTGGAATGTTCCGGCGATGCCCGGGCGTCGAGTGCTTGGTCTGGGCGCGAGCTGACGATCGTCATCCGCGGTGATGGGCGCTACCGGCTCGAGACGACTCCGGTGCCAGCCGACGTCAAGGACTTGGCGTTGCAGGCGCAGCTGCCACCCGATGTGCTCGGCGCCGGCGTCGAGTGCGCCGCTGGCGAGGTCTTGGTGTGCGTCGACGGCGGCGTGACGGATGCCCTGGTCAGGCGGTTCGGCCTGCAACTGGTGCAGCGTGCCGGCGGTGTCGAGCGCTGGTGCTCGCCGCGTGTGGCTCTGGTAGCCGAAGTGGCTGGACGCGCGCTGGCGCTGGCCGACTTGATCCGCGAGCTGCGCCGTGCGCTGCCGCAGGCTTCCTACGTTGCACCCAACACCATCTGCCGTCGTGACTCGCTTGCCGGCGACGTGAGCCCCAACGACCCGCTGTTCTCGCGCCAGTTCAACCTGCACTTGACCGGGTTCCCACAGGCCTGGGACATCACCAAGGGTGAGGATGACGTGGCGATTGCCGTCATGGATACGGGCATCCTCGCGGATCACCCGGACTTTGTTGGCCGCTTGTCGCCGCTCGGCTACGACTTCATCGGTGATCCCGGGGAGGCGGGGGATGGCGACTCCTACGACGCCGATCCGAGCGAGCCGCGCAAGTTCGAGACGATGACAGTCTTCCACGGTACCTACGTGGCGGGCGTGGTCGGCGCGGTCGCTAACAACGGCGAAGGTGTTGCGGGCGGTGTGTGGCGCGGCAAGGTCATTCCGATCCGGGTGTTCGGCTTTCACCACTCGACGAGCTTCGACCGCATCCAGGCGTATCGCTACCTAGGCGGACGCGACAACGTGAGCAAACGCGTCCTCGGGCCGAGCGAGCGGCCGCGAGTCGTCAACCTGAGCTTCATCGTGCCGCCGACGACCGGCGAGAAGGCAGAGATCGAGCACCTGTTCGGGCAGGGGATCGTGTTGGTCGCCGCGGTTGGCAATGAGGGCAAGGTGCCGAGTCCGCCGGTCTACCCGGCCGCGTGGCCGGAAGTGATCGGCGTTGGCTCGGTTGCGCGGAACTTGGCGCGGGCGCCGTACTCGAATGGTGGCAGCTTCCTCGATGTGGTCGCGCCGGGCGGTGTCGGTGCCTTCACTGCCGAGGGCGTCATCTCGACCTGGGGGCTGACGTTCGAGAACAAGTTCGTCCATTCCTATCAGTCGTTCCAGGGCACCTCGGTCGCGACGCCCGCAGTGGGCGCGGCGGTAGCTCTGATGGAAGCCGTGCATCCCAACATGCACCCGGTCACGGCGCGACGGATTCTGCGCAGCAGCGCCTTCGATCTCGGCGTGCTCGGGCCGGACCTGGCGTTCGGCGCCGGTCTGTTGCAGGCCGATGCTGCGGTCAAGGCGGCGATCCTGCAGAACATCCCGCCGCTCATGTCGCTCGAGCCAACTGTCTACACGCTGCGCTCGGACGAGACCGAGGCATCGCTCTCCGTGCGCAACACCGGAGGACGGCTGCTGACCGGTCTGGAGGTGACTGCGGTCAGCCCGGTTTCGGGCGCGATTTCGCTGAAGTTCGACGACAAGTGGGCGCCGACGTGGTTGCGCGTGACCGTTGATCGTTCCAAGGCCAGAGTCGGTACGCACCTCGAGACGTTCCGCTTGACTTCCAACGGCGGCCAGTCGTTGTTCGATATCGGGTTCACTCGACCCATCCCGGCGGCGTTCGGCACGCTCGTGATCCGCGTGCTCGACGGCGAGCGTGTCCTCGGCCAGGCCACCGTCGGTGCGACCGACGGCAGCTTCGCTCTGCCCGACCTGCCCACCGGTAGCTGGGTGTTCGAGGCTGGCGTCGACGTCAACAACAACGGCAGGATCGGCGACGCGCAGGAGTGGTACCTGCGGCGCACGATCACGCTGACGGGCCCGCCGACGGTGGGTCTTGGCGACGTCGTCGTTCCCTGGAAGCAGTAGCACCGCAACGAATGTGTCGGGGCGTTGGTATGCTTGTCGCATGGCTCGCAGTCGTGCTACCGATCGCGTCATACGCGCTGTCAGCCTGCGCGCGGGTGCCCGATCGGTCGCCTTCGTCGAGCAGCGAGGCCGCGAGCTTGGATGGGTATCGCTGGTGACCTTGGCTGCGGTCGTTGCTTGGTTCGCTGCGGAACCGTTGGCGGGCAACGGTCACCCGATATCGGTGTTCGTGCGCGTGATGGCGGCGCTTGGCTGGGTGGCTGGCGCGTGGGTCTGGCTGCCGTGGAATGTCCGTGTCGTGGTCGATGCCGACCTGCGTACATGCGAAGTAGGATGGCGGTTCCTGCTTCTGCCGATTCGTCGCCGCACGATCGACATGGGGGTCCGCAGCCTCGCGCGTGGCGAGGGGATCCTGACCCATGTCGAGGAGCGGCCAGTCGGCGAACGCGACGCGGTCACGGGGTGTCTTCTTGCGCTGTTCCTTGGTGTGTTTGCGTCTCTCGTCGCCCCGAGAAAAACCGAAAAGGTCGACGTGCACGAGCAACACAGTGGCCTGGTGCTTCGGTTCGGCGATGACACTGCCGGCGAGTTGTTGCTCGCCGTCAAGGACACGCAGAGTGTAGAGGACGCTGTGAGCTTGGCGTTGCAGCTGGTGCCCGAGCTAGCGTGAGCGCGATATCATCCCGCTGTACGACAGGGAAACCGAGGCGACCCATGCAGATCTTCCGCTCGTTCTTGCTGAGCTCTGCGCTCGCCGGCGTCGCTTCGGCCCAGGGGCCGACGGCGAACGCCGTGCCCGCCTCGCGGCCGAACATCGTCGTTCTGGTTGCAGACGACATGGGCTGGAACGACATCGGCTATCACTGCGACCAGCTGCACACACCCTGCCTCGACCGTCTCGCTGCGGCCGGTGTCGAACTCGATTGTCACTACGTGCAGCCACAGTGTACGCCGACGCGGGTTGCTCTCCTGACCGGGCGCTATCCAAGTAGGTTTGGCAAGCACTGCACGCAGGCCTCGAACGAGCGTGCCGTTGCGCGCGGCACGGCGACCATGGCCTCGATGCTCAAGAGCCTCGGCTACGAGACGGCCTTGACCGGAAAATGGCACCTCGGCAGCAAGCCCGAGTGGGGGCCGAACCACTATGGATTCGACTCGAGTCACGGATCGTTGGCTGGCGCGGTCGGGATGTATGACCATCGCTACCGGCTGGAGTCGCCATTCGTCACGACATGGCACCGCGATCACGAGTGGATCGAGGAAGAAGGCCACGTCACTGATCTGTGCGCGAGTGAAGCCGTCCGCTTCATCGAGAAGAAGCGGGATGGACCCTTCTTCCTTTACGTGCCCTTTCACGCCGTGCACACGCCGCTCGTCGAGCGCGACGGGAGGTGGTTCGCACCGAATGCGCACATCGAGTCGAAGGACCGGCGGTTGTTTGCCGCGGCGTTGACGCACCTCGATGCCGCGGTGGGCCGCATCGTCGCCTCGCTAGAGCGCACGAAGCAACGCGACAACACGTTGATCGTGTTCATGTCCGACAACGGTGGTCTGCCGAACTACCGTGGCGGTAACTACCCGCCACCGGACTCGCAGTTGAAGAACTACAGCTCGAACAAGCCGCTACGCGGAAGAAAGACGCACGTCTTCGAGGGTGGCATGCGCGTGCCGGCCTTCGTCAGCTGGCCCGGCAAGCTCGCTGCGCGCAGAGTCACGGCGCCGATGCACGTCGTCGATTGGATGCCGACGCTCGCTGCTCTCACGGGCTATGCGCTTGGCAAGGAAGCGAAGTGGGACGGCCGCGACCTGTGGCCGCTTCTGAACGGCACCCGCGACTCGTGGCAGAAGCCGCGTGAGCTCTACTGGGTCTGGGGTGGCAGGAACCGCATCGCCCTTCGCGCTGGGCGCTGGAAACTCCTGCGCAACGGCCGCAAGAAACCCTGGTTGCTCTTCGACCTCGTCGCCGACCCGAACGAAAGTAGCGATCTCGCGGCGACGAATCCAAAAAAGCTAGAAGAGCTACATGCGTTGCTCCGCGCACAGCGCGCGCGCGACGCGGACTGACACGGTCGGACCACTCTTCCGCTTGCTGAGGGCTCCGCCACGCTGGCGATGGCGCCGACCGGAGTGCCCAATCCGCCGCCTCCCCTCGGTGAGATTGGCGCGGATGGTCGCGCCAACCCGCGCATCAGCAGCGCCTTCGGGGCTAGTGAAGTTGCAGGTAGCGGCGCGCGTTTGGCACCTGCCACTGGCAAGACGGTGGGTTGGGCGCAGAATACCCCCGTCACGGGGTCCCCTTCTGGACCGTCGCGGCCGCCGCTCCCACACGCCCCGAGAAACCGAATGCGCACTGCTTATCTGTTCGCCGCGACGGCGACTCTCCTGCCCGCCCTGGCTGCCCAAGAGAACGAGCCGCCCAAGTTCGAGCCGCTGGCCGCCGACCGTCAGAAGGGCTTCGAGTCGATCGACGTCGAGACTTGCACGGCGTGGCTTACGTATCTCGCGTCCGATGAGCTCGGTGGTCGTGAGACCGGTCAACCCGGCTACAAGCTCGCGGCGGACTTCATCGCCGCTCGCTTCAAGGAGTTCGGACTCAAGCCGGTCGGCGGTGACGGCACTTACTTCCAGGCAGTCCCCTTCGCCAAGGTCGGTCCGAACGTCGAGACCAGCTACCTGGCGATACGCACCGCCGAGGGCGAGGAGCTGTTCCGTGTCACGCCCGGTAAGGGGCTCGGTGGTCAGATCAGCGAGAAGTCGGACCGCGAGGCCGAGATCGTGGAGTTGGTCGCGAACACCGTCGACGACGTCAAGGACGCGGACGTCAAGGGCAAGGTCGTCCTGTTCACGGACAAGTCGTCGCGAGGGCGGCGCTCGCGGGCTACGTTCGAGCTGTGGCGGGCTGCGCCCGCCGGGATCATCAGCGTCAACGACGAGGCCGCGGCCACGGTGAGGCGCCGCATCGCTGCCGGTGGTTCGCGCAACAGCGCGCGGCGGGGGCGCTTTCGCCGTCCAAACACCTACTCGATCACGGGCGAACTGGCCCTGCAGATCCGCGCGGCGTTGAAGGAGCACGGCACGCTAACGATGAAGGCCTTCATCGAGATCGAGCGAAAGCCTGTGTTCGCGGCCAATGTCGTCGGCTTCCTCGAGGGCAGTGACCCTGCACTCAAGCACGAGATCGTGGGCGTTGGCTCGCACCTCGACCACATCGGTAAGAACGGCCAACGGATCAACAACGGTGCCGATGACGACGGGTCGGGCACGACGGGCGTCTTGGCGGTTGCCCGCGCATTCTCCGTGAACGGTGTGCGTCCACGGCGGTCGATCCTGTTCATGTGTTTCTCCGGCGAGGAGAAGGGCCTTATCGGCTCGCGTCACTACGTCAACAACCCGATCTTCCCGAACGAGAACATGATCGCCGAGTTGCAGATGGACATGATTGGTCGCAACGAGGAGTTCGTGAATCGCCGTTCCGGCGAGGTGACGGAGAAGGCGGAGGACAACGTCAACAGCTTGCACTTGGTGGGCACCAAGAAGCTGTCGATGGACCTACACGAGGTGTGCCTCGAGAAGAACTCGGCGCACATTGGCTTCGACTTCGAGTACGACGAGGAGGACGTGTTCGGACGTAGCGATCACGCCAACTTCGCGCGCAAGGACATCCCGATCGCGTTCTTCTTCACCGGTTTTCATCCGCAGTACCACCAGCCGGATGACACGGTCGACAGGATCAACTTCCCTAAGCTCGTGCGCGTTGCCAAGCTGGTCTACTCGGTCGCCTTCGAGATCGCCGACCGCGATGAGCGCATCGTGCGCGACCGGCTATTCAAGGACGTCCCGCGCACGCGGCGACGCCGGTAGCGCTTCCGCCAGTCGATGCGGGAGCTTCCGGGCTGCCCGCTGCTCGAAGCGCTCACTTGCGGGGCTGTGTCGTGGCGACCGCAAGTTCGACGACCACCGCAGCGTGGTCGCTCGGCCATCGCTGTGCGTGGTTGTCGAGCATGCGTCCGGCCTTGGCGCGGAGCGAGCGGCCCTTGCAGTAGATGTAGTCGATCCGCATCTGGTAACTCGCGGTGAATCGCGGTGACCAGGTGCGCGCGACGACCTTGGCCGGGTCAGGATGCACGGCGCGGAACGTGTCGGCGTAACCGGCCCGGGCCATTGCGGTGCTCACGGGCCACGACACGACGAGGCCCTTGTGCCGGTCGGCAGTGCCCTCGGCCCAATCGAGGTGAGAAGGACTGTTGAAGTCGCCGGCAACTACGACTGGTGTGGCGTCGGCGGTTTTCGTGTGTGGCGCGAGTGCCTGCAGGATGCCGCGGATCTCACGGCCACGCGTCTTGTCGTCCGCTGCGGCCAGGCTGTCGGCGGTTGTGTCGTCCGCCTTCATTTGAGCGCCGATGCTCGGTAGGTGGTTGATCCATAGGCTGAAGAACTTGATCCGTTGTCCTGTCGAGAGCTCGACTGCAGCGCCGCCAAAGCGGAACGATTGATACAGGTCGAACGTTTCGCGGATCGGGTAGCGACTCATCAGCGACAGGTTGGTGCTGCGCAAGTAGAAGTAGTAGCCGAGCGCGTCGGCGATCGCCGGCCCCGATCCATACGTCTCCTGCATGCAGATCACGTCGGCAGCAGAGTCCTTGATCGCCTCGACCGTCTTCTGGATGCCGACCTCGTTGCCGTCGCGCCGACCGCCGTGCCAGATGTTCCACGCGAGCACGCGGACGGTATCGACGTGCGTTGCCGCGAGTCCATTCCGGACCACTTGGCCCGTCTTCTCGCGCCAGGCCAAAGCGACAGCTTCGTCGCTGCTCGCCACCTTGCGCTGGACCGCGGTCACGCCATCGCCCTTCTTCGTGGCCGTTCCACTGGCGGTGTCGCCGAAACCAGCCGTGCTGTAGATGGCGACGTTCTGCCCGTCGTAGTAGAGCCGGCACTCCTTCCGCGTAGCGTCGAGCGACGCGACCAGCATGTGTTGCTTGCCGTCGTTCACCGGCTGTCGAGTTGCAGTCGGCCGGTAGTCGATCCGCGACTTTCCGTCGCCGAGGTTGAAGGTCCATGACCCGTTCGGCTGCAGCGCGAAGGCATAGCCTCTGAGCTTGCCGCTCGTGCGCGAGCTTCCGTAAGCGTGATGGGTCGTGTAGTCGTGGACCTTGCCCGAAGACCAATCCTTGTTGGTCAGCAGTGCCGGGAACCCTGCGCCCGAACACTTGGTTCTGACCCAGCACTCCACGTAGGCCTGCTGGCCACAGAGGCCTTGGGCGCTGGCGAGTGCACACAAGCAGGAGATGAAGAGTCGCCCCATGCCAAATTCAAGCAGGCAAGCGCAAGGCGAAGGAGGACTAATCACTCAACAGGAGTCCCTGCCTGGGAGTGAAGGGCGAGAAGTTAGGAGTCCCAGCAACACGTAACTTCCCTGCGCTTCTGGTGATCACCTCGACCCCTCAGCTCCCGGCCCAGATAAAGAGC
>NYZE01000022.1 GCA_002685965.1 Planctomycetota bacterium
CTGGAGTTCACGCCACTACGTCGAGCGCGCCCGGACCTACCTCTGAGCCCCAAGGAGTGGTGCCCTGGGCGCCTGGGTCGGCAAAAAGGCCCTAAATGGGGCGATCTCTTGGGGGGAAGGCATTCCCGGAACACTCGAGTGCCGATATCTTATCGGTGTGGCTGATCTTGGGACGCCTCGTCTGGTGACGACGCGTGCGTGATGGCCGCGGTTCTCGACAATTTACGAAGGGCATCCCCATGAGAGTGAGCCTCCTGGTTGGCTTCGCTGCGCTCCTGGCTTCGCCGGCATTCGCTTCCGCTTCGGAAACGACGTCCGCGAACCTGTCGCACAAGGCCTACTCCAAGTTCTCGTTAGTGCTGCCGAATCAGGCGTGGAAGCGCCTCGACGGCAAGATCGAAGTCGCACACGACCTGGGCGACGGCTTTAGGGCCTATGTCGAAGGCGTTGTGCTGATGGTCGACACTGACGGTGACGGCAAAGCGGAAAGCAAGGTCAAGGGCCTTGGTGGCTTCATGAAGCTGCACGGCAAGACCCGTGGCGGCAAGTCGTTCACTTATGGCGTTCGCTTCGAGAAGCGCGGCAAGGTGTACTACTACGCTGCGTCTGGCGCGATGGTCGGCAAGCTCGACGGCATGACCGTTCAGCTGATCGATATGAACGGCAACGGCCGCTACAACGACGTCGGCAAGGACGCGATGATCGTCGGTTCGGGCAAGGGCGCTGCCTACCTGTCCAAGGTCGTCAACCTCCGCAACGAGCTGTTCAACCTCGAGGTTTCCGAGGACGGCACGTCGGTGACGGCCACGCCCTACGAGGGCGCAGCCGGCTTCCTCGACATCCGCGGTGGCTTCAAGAGCAAGGGCAAGCTGGTTTCGGCAGTCCTCAACGACGCAAAGGGCGAGCTGTCCTTCAACATCACCCAGGTCAAGGGTGCGATGAAGGTGCCGGCCGCCTCCTACACGTTCGTTGGCGGACTGGTCGCGAAGGGCAAGGAGCAGGCTCGCATCCACGCCGGCCGCATGACGCCGCTGAGCGTGGCCACGGGCCAGACCCTGAAGCTGAACTGGGGTGGCAAGGTCACTGCCGAGTTCAGCTACTCGCACGCCAACGGCAAGGTCACGATCCCGCCGAAGGCGAACTACTACGGCACCGCTGGCGAGGAATACGTCGAGTGGGTGCCGGACCAGAAGTCACCGAAGTTCCTCATCTACGAGTCGGGCAAGAAGCGCCCGATTGCCAGCGGACGCTGGGCGATGTGTTGAGGCGGTCAATGGAGCGAGGCCACCGTGAGTGCGCCCGACATGATCGACATCGAAGTCAAGATGGAACACAAGCGCGGCCTGTTCGGCAAGATCGTCGGCAAGCCCAAGGAAGTCGCGGGTCCCGTGACCCCGCGCAACTGAGACTCGAGAACCTCAGCTGATCGGGAGCGTCCGTTCGCCCAGTGATGGGCGAGCGGGCGCTTTCGTGTACAAGATGCGGCGGCATGCAGCATCTGATCGCACCGTCTCTCCTGTCCGCCGACTTCGCCCGCCTCGGCGAGGAGCTACGGCGCGCCGAGGACGCCGGCGCCGATTGGCACCACGTCGACGTCATGGACGGGCACTTCGTGCCGAACCTGACCATCGGGCCGCCGGTCGTGGAGTCGTTGGCGCGGGCGGCGACCAGGCCGCTCGACGTGCACCTGATGATCACGGACCCGTGGCAGTACGCCGACGCGTTTCTCGATGCCGGAGCCGCGGGCCTCACCTTCCACGCCGAGGTCTTCGGCAACGGTGACGTCGGCGCACTGATTGCGCAGATCCAAGCGCGCGGCAAGCGCGCCGGTGTGGTGGTCAACCCGGCGACGCCGCTGGCTCCGATCCTGCCGTGGCTGGATGCGGTCGACATGGTGTTGATCATGAGCGTGGTTCCGGGCTTCGGTGGCCAGAGCTTCATGGGCGAGGTGCTCGACAAGGTGCGTGCGCTGCGCGGCGAGCACGGGTTCACCAAGGACATCGAGATGGACGGCGGGATCTCGCGCGACACGGTGGGTGAGTGCGCCGAAGCCGGCTGCAACGTGTTCGTCGCCGGGTCCGCGTTGTTCGGCGCGGAGGACATGGCGGCGGAGATTGGCCTGTTCCGCGAGAAGATCGGCGCCGGCCATCCCCGCTGACCGCGAGCGGTTCGCTTGACTCGCCAGTGTGCGGGCCTAGGCTGGCCCTCGGGCTCGGCCTGGGACTCAATGCCTCGTACGACTCGAAACGACGTCGTGGCAACCCGCCGCGGATTCCTCGCGCGGTTGGTAGAGGTCTCGATGCTGGCAGTGGGCGCGATGGTGGTCGGCAGGCGAGTGAAGCTGTGGGCGGTACCCAGCTTCACTCTCATTCCCGACCCGCCCGTCGCGGGTCAGGATGTGGTTGTTATCTACAACGGCAACAACCCAGGGAGCGTCGAGTACAGAGTTGGGTCATCCGATTCGATCCGACCGACCATGGGTTCGAACAACAAGTTCACCATCCCCAAGAACGAGCTCGATAAGGGGCTCAAGCTAATAGTCGAGGACACCTCGGCTGGGAAGCAAGGACGGATTACAGTGAGGATTGGCTGATGAAGCACCGATACCTAGGCAATCGCAGATCCTTTGCTTTCATGGCGCTATTTGGTTTCGCGACTTGCCTGAGCGCTCAAACAACGCAGGTGGTTATCCCGGCGGGCTTCGACTCGCGGGAAGGCTCATCCTCCGAGCACGAAGCTCTCGATGGACTTGGACGGCGGATCCAGCTTCTGATCCAGGGCAACCTGCTCTCAGCCTTCAAGGGTAAGGGAATCAAGCGCGTCGTATTCCGTCGTGATGCACAGCGAGATGGCATCTACCCGGTCTCCCGCCCTGCATGGCGCGGCGGCCGCGTGCACATGACCGTGGAAGCTTCTTGGACCAAGGTGCTGCCGAGTGATCCGTGGCCTGGCTTCTCAGGCAACCGAGGTCTCTCTCGTGCGATCCACCACCAGGGCCCGATGCAGGTACCCACGATGGGGACTCTCAACGGGCGCAAAATCGCGCGTTTCGTAACGTCCGAATCGATGAGCATTGTGCTCAACCCAGCGATCTCCGTGCCGAACAAGAGTCAGCTGGACAACCTCTGTCTTGAGCTGATCGTGGGAAAGGACGGTAACAACACTCCTCCTTTCCTGTGGTTCATCGACATGGAGAAGGTTCAGCTTGGTGCTGTGACTGTCTTTGGTCATTCGTGCTGGAAGCGTCCCGGGCAGGACAAGTACAGCAACATTCTTCAGCCGAGCGCTGCGATCGGTGCCACGCTGCGATCTACGGTGCGTGGTCCGAACACAGGCCTCGGAGTGTGCTACTTCAGTTTCAACCGGCAGAGGTGGGGTCCTTGGGGCCTTCCGATGGACCTGACGAGGTTGGGTGCGCCAGGTTGTTTGCTGTCGGTGTCGCTTGATATCCCGACTTCAACTCTCCTGGACAGCGTGAGCACGGTCGACCCCTACGGGTACGGATTCTCAGAGCTCAAGCTTCCGCTCATGGGCGCCCTCGTCGGTTTTGCCATGCACTCGCAGTGGCTCTTCTTCCAGCCGACGAAGAACTCGCTTGGTCTGACCCTCAGCAACGGTTCGACCGCGAAGATCGCGAACACGCCCAAGGACTTCGGCGTCGGCATGGTCTACTCGCGGGACGCGAACAGCAGCAGCGGCCAGGTCTTCGTGAACCGCTCGCTGGTCATGCAGCTGCGCGACAACTAGCAGAAGTCTCGGCTTCCGCCGCCTGACACGCCTTCGCCGACCTCCGGCACCCAGAAGCGGTTCGCGACCACGTGGACGACGCTGTCCTTGCTTTGCACCTTGCCGTCGACGGCGAGGAAGGCTTCGGCCTTGATGAGGGTGGCGAAGCGGTCGAAGACCTCTTGGAAGATGACGACGTTGACGAAGCCGGTCTCGTCTTCGAGCGTGAGAAACACGACGCCCTTGGCCGTGTCGGGGCGTTGACGGCAGATGACGAGGCCGGCGGTGCGGGTGCGGCTCTTGTTGCGCAGCTGACGGACAGTGGCGGCGTCGATCAGGTGCTGCTCGCGCAGGGCGGCGCGCAGCGGCGCGAGTGGGTGGGCGCGTGGGCTGTGCGAGGTGCGGCGGTAGTCCCAGGCGATCGTCTCGAAGGCGTTGAGGTCTCTCAGCACCGGCGTCGGTTCGCAGGCGACGAGCGGCAGCGCGTCGCGTGGCGTGGTGGCGAGCTTCCAGGCGTCCCAGAGCGCGTGGGGGCGTGACTGCGTGAAGGCTACGAGCGCACCCGCCTCGGCGAGCGCTTCGAGGTCGCGGCGGTTCGGGCGCACGCGACGGAAGAAGTCGTCGAGGTCACAAAAGGCGTGGTCCTTGCGCGCGGCGACGATCGCGTGCCCCGTTGCCTGGGCGAGGCTCTTGACCCAACGCAACCCCATACGCAGGGCGAGCCAGCGCTCGCCGGCGACCGGCTCGAGCGTAGAGTCCCAGTGGCTGTGCACGATGTCGATCGGTCGCACGCTGACGCCGTGCCGCTTGGCGTCCTCGACGATCGTCGACGTCGAGTAAAAGCCCATCGGCTGCGCGTTGAGCAGGGCGCACGTGAACACGTCGGTGTGGTGGCAGCGCAGCCACGACGTCGCGTAGGCGATCAGCGCGAAACTCGCGGCGTGGCTCTCCGGGAAGCCGTACTCGCCGAACCCGCGGATCTGCTCGAAGACGCGCTCGGCGAATGCCGGCACGATGCCTTTCTTGCGCATGCGCGACACCAGGCGGTCGCGGTGCCGGTCGATGCGACCGCTCTTGCGCCACGCCGCCATGTCGCGGCGCAGTTGGTCCGCCTCACCCGGCGTGTAGTCGGCGGCGACCATTGCCAGCTTCATGACCTGTTCCTGGAAGAGCGGTACGCCGAGCGTCTTCTTGAGCACCGGCTCGAGACAGGCATGCGGGTACACGACCTCTTCCTCGCCGTTCCGCCGTCGCAGGTACGGGTGCACCATGTCGCCGGCGATCGGTCCCGGGCGCACGATGCTGATCTCGATGACGAGGTCGTAGAAGGTGCGCGGCCTGAGCCGCGGCAGCATCGCCATCTGCGCGCGGCTCTCGATCTGGAACACGCCGACCGTGTCGCCACGACAGCACATGTCGTAGGTCTCCGGATCGTCGGGCGGGATCGTCGCGAGGTCGATATCGAGGTCGCGGTGCTCGTCGAGCAGCGCGAACGCCTTGTCGCAAAGCGTCAGTGCGCCGAGTCCGAGACAGTCGACCTTGAACAGTCCGAGTGTTTCGAGGTCGTCCTTGTCCCACTGGATCACCGTGCGATCCGCCATCGCGCCGTTCTCGATCGGCACGATGGTCTCGACCGGCTCGTGCCCGAGCAGGAAGCCGCCGGGGTGGATCGACAGGTGGCGCGGGAAGTCCTGGATCTCGTCGACGAGCCTCACGAGCCAGGCGTGCACCGGCGACTCGGGGTCGAGGCCGGCGCTCTGTAGGACCGCAGCCCAGTCGCCGTCGTCCTGGAAGGCGAGCTTGGCCAGGCGGTCGATGGAGGTCGCCGGCACGTCGAGCGCCTTGCCGACGTCGCGGATTGCCGACTTCGTTCGGTAGCGGATCACGTTGGCGACCATCGCCGCGTGCGTGCGCCCGTACCTGGTATAGACGTGTTGCAGCACTTCCTCGCGGCGCTCGTGGGCGATGTCGAGGTCGATGTCCGGTGGTTCGCATCGCTCTTCCGACAGGAAGCGCTCGAACAAGAGGTCCATCTTTACCGGGTCGATCGCGGTGATGCCGAGGCAGTAGCACACCGCCGAGTTCGCGGCCGAGCCGCGGCCCTGGCACAGGATCGCGTTCTTCTGGCAGAAGTCGACGATCTCGTGCATCGTCAGGAAGTAGCCCGGGTAGTCGAGCTTGTCGATCAGCGCGAGCTCCTTGTCGAGCTGCTGCCGGACCCGGTCGGGAACGCGTTCGCCGTAGCGCTCGCGTGCGCCGTTGTAGGTCAACGTGCCTAGCCATTCGGCCGAGGTGCTGCCGTCGGGCAGCCGCTCGGATGGATAGCGATAGCGCAGGCCGTCGAGTGAGAACGAGCAGCGTTCGGCGATCTCGAGCGTGCGCGTGATGGCTTCGCGATCGTGGTCGAACAAGTGACCGAAGGCGATCGGTGGGCGCAGCACGTGTTCGGCGTTGGGCTGCGTACACCGTCCGGCGCCGTGCACGGTGACGCCGTGGCGGATGCAGGTCAGCACGTCTTGTAGGGGGCGGCGCGCAACCGTGTGGTAGAGGACTTCGACGGTGGCGACGATCGATAGGTCGAGCGCCTCGGCGCGCTCGCGCAGCGCTTGTTCGTGCTCGCATTCCTCGGCTTCGAGGTGGCGTGCGACGACCGCATACAGCCGATCACGAAACGCATCGCGCAAGAGCTCTGGCGCGCTGGTCTCGCCGTTCCACAGCGCGAGCAGGCCGTCGGCATGCTCGAGCACTTCTTGGTGGTGGACGAGACACTCGCCCTTCTTCGAGCGGCGCCGGCCACGTGTCAGCAGCTGGCACAGGTTGGCCCAGCCAGCGCGATTCTCCACCAGCAGCACGAGGTCGGAGCCGTCGTCGATGCCGACCGTGGCGCCGAGCAGCAGTTGGATGCCGAGCTCCTGGGCGCGGACGTGGGCGCGCACGACGCCGTAGACGCCGTCTCGATCGGTGATCGCGACCGCCGGCAGTCCGAACGCGTGCGCCTGCTCGACGAGTTCCTCGGGATGGCTCGCGCCCTCGAGGAACGAGAAGTTGCTCTTACACCAGAGCGGAACGTAGAGATTTCTCGCGCTGCGCACTGACCTTCCACCGTGACCTTCCGCCGTGACCTTCCGCCGTGACTCGTGCAGAGCACCAAAGCAGACAGATGTCTTCCAGTCAACTGGAGCGCGAGAGGTGCTGCGAGCGCATGACTTACGCCGAACCTCGGGACGGGCGGGTGCCCCGCCCGTCGGCCTAGAAGATCGCGTAGATGTAAGGTGCGATGGCGCCGGAGCTGAAGATCAGCAGCGCGCCGAGCAGCGTGAACACGATCACGAAGGGGATCAGCCACCACTTCGCGTTCTCTTTCATGAAGGCGAAGAAGTCGCTGAACAGGCCACCTCTGGACTCCTCGGAAGCGTCAAGGAAGTCCTGCCGGTCGTCTTGGCGTGTGCTCATGAAAGTTCGGAGGCGTGAGGTGTTTAGTATAGCCGGAAGTAGCTGGCCGGTGTCCGGCGCTCGTCGCGCACGATCCAGTAGGAATCGGCGGTCGGATCGAACTTGCGGTTCATCGAGTCCCTGCCGAGAACGCGGAACAGCAGCCCTACCGGCGTGAACAGTCCGTAGTAGATCAAGCCGAGCAGCAGCGTCGAAACCACGAGGCCGATCGGGTAGGCGATGATCTGCATGCCGATGTAAATCGGCTTGATCAACGCGTTCCAGTTGGCGAGCGCCGCGATGCCGCACCACACGCCGAGACCAATGAGCACCCAGAGCACTGGCTCGGGCAGGCTCCATAGCCACTTGGTCAGCATCAGGCCGGCGAGCGGGTATGCAACGAGTCCGATCCCGCCGAACTGGCGGAGATCCTTGGCGCTGGGGTTGAGGTCTATCTTGTTCACCGTTCTCTCAGTCCGGACGCATCAATCCAGGGCGAAGGACTTCAGGTATTGCGAGCGGTCGACCTTTGGCACGTTGGTTTGCGCGTCGCGACAGATCACATAGTTCTCGAGGACGAGCACGTCCATCTCCGTGCCCCAGAAGCAGCGCAGCGCGTCTTCCGGCGTGCACACGATCGGTTCGCCGCGGATATTGAAGCTCGTGTTGATCAACACCGGTGACCCGGTGCGCTCCTTGAATGCGCGCATCAGCGCCGCGAGCTTCCGGTTGCGGTGCTCGTCCACCGTCTGCAGTCGCGCCGAGAAGTCGACGTGCGTGATCGCCGGCACGATCGAGCGGATCTGGTGCAGTTGTTCGAGGCCGGTCTTGGTCGCATCGACCTCCTTGCGCTTGTTCTCGTGCAGCGGGGCGACAACGAGCATGTATGGGCTGTTGTGCCGCTTGTCGATGCCGAAGTACTCCGACGCGTCCTCTTCGAGCACGATCGGCGCGAACGGCCGAAACGACTCGCGGAACTTGATCTTCAAGTTCATGACGCTCTGCATCTTCGGCGAACGCGCATCGCCGAGGATGCTGCGTGCGCCGAGCGCGCGCGGGCCGAACTCCATGCGTCCTTGGAACCAACCGACGACGTTTTGGTCCTCGAGCAGCTCGGCAACACGATTGGCCATCTCGAAGTCGTGGTCGTAGTGCTCGAACACGATCTTCTCGCGGTCGAGCATGGCCTCGATCTCGTCCTCCGGGAAGGCCGGCCCGAGCAGGCTGCCGCTCTGCGAATCGAGTGGGTTGACCTGGCGCTCGTTTTGTAGCAGCTGATACCAGACGAACTGGGCGGAGCCGAGCGCGCCGCCGGCGTCGCCTGCGGCCGGTTGGATCCAGACCTTGTCGAAGGGACCCTCGCGCAGGATGCGACCGTTGCCGACGCAGTTGAGCGCGACGCCGCCGGCGAGACATAGGTTGTCCTTGCCCGAGACCTTCTTGGCGTAGTGCGTGAGGCGCAGCATGGCCTCCTCCGTCACTGCCTGGATCGACGCGGCCACGTCCATGTGGAACTGCGTCAGCTCCGTCTCGGCGGTCCGCGGCGGCTGCCCGAACAGGTCGTGGAAGCGCCGCGAAGTCATGCGCAGACCGGCGGGGTAGTCGAAGTAGCGGAGGTCGAGCTTGTAGCTGCCGTCCTCCTTGAGGTCGATCAGGTGCTCGAGGATCTTGTCCTTGTAGTGGGGCTGGCCGTAGGGGGCGAGGCCCATGAGCTTGTACTCGCCCGAGTTGAC